>NZ_JARHYI010000144.1 GCF_029258575.1 Brachyspira sp.
TATTTAATAACATCATCTTTATCTTTGCTTTTTAATGCACTCCTTAATCCTTTCCAAATATCTATTATTCTATCTAATTTATTTTTATTAATCTGATATTCTAAATAGTCAACATATTCTTTTCTTAAATTAGCATTTCCCAAACTGCGAAAAGAGATATCCTCATGTATTCTTAAAAAATTATTTAGATAATTTGATGCATTTTCTTTTTCCCATACAGCATTTTCTTTAAACTTAAAACCTAATTGATTAAGAATTAAGTTCCATCGAAAAAATGCATCTCCTCTGCCAAAAAATGCTGTCATAGAATTATTTTTTAATAATCTTTTCCATTCCCCAAATACTTTATCTTCATTAAACGGTATATCTAGTTTGTGCTTTAAATATAAATACGGAGGATCACATACAACAGCATTTATAGAATTGCTTTCTAATTCTTCCATAACCTCTTCGCAATTTCCTTTTATTAAAGTACAGTTTCCAATAACTACTTTTCTGATCATATAAAGCTCCTAAATTATTTTTTCTATATTTATAAAATATTATATTACTTATTATTAATGTAGATTTTTTACAAAAATATAGGAGAAGTAGTATAAATGCCCGAAAAAGCTAAAAAAACCCTTGTAAAAGCCAAAAACAAGCCTAAAAAAGCCGTTAAAATACCAACTCCGCCTGAATATTTTTATGGGTATTCTCTAAAAAAATGGAAAGAACTAGCACCTATTTTTGCTGAAAAAAACATGTTAAATGAAGCTGATTTATCAGCTTTTGAACTTTTGTGCCTGCATTATGGTGATGCTATGAATCTTTATGAGGCTATGATTAATGAAGGAGGTTCTATAGCGGGATATTTAGCAGGTAAAAACTCTCAAACTATGGGCGAATATTTGGCATATCATAAAGCTATAACAGCATATACTAAAATGCTTACTGAGTTCGGTTTAACTCCTGCTTCTAAAAAGAAAGTTCCTGCACCTGAAACTATAGAGGAAGAAGATGTTTTATCAAAAATGCTTAATCAATAGATTAATAAAAAGTTTTGAGCTTCTTTATTGTTTACAATAAAGAAAATAATTGCGAAAAACTTTTTATATATAAATAAAGAGGATGATCCGCTTGAAAAAATGATAAATGGTTAAATATAAATGTATACTTATGATGAATATATTAATAAAGTTATAAATAAACAACTGCCTGTTTGTCAGGCTGCTTTTTTATCTGTAAAAAGGCATTTAGATGATATAGAAAAATCTAACGCCAAAGGCGGACTTCATCAAAATAATGATTATCCTTTTTATTTTGATGAAAACGAAGCTAAACGCCCTATAACTTTTATACAATCTTTAGTACATACTAAAGGAGAATGGGCAAATCATAATATCATACTAGAGCCTTGGGAACAGTTTATAATCGCAAGCATATTCGGATGGAGGAGAAAGGACAATAATTTAAGAAGATTTAAAAAGGCTTATGTTCAGGTAAGTAGGAAAAATGGAAAAACTACTTTTGCATCTGGAATTGGTAATTATTGTTTTTTCTGCGATAGTCCTGCAGAGGCTGGTGTCGAAATATATTATATAGCTACTAAAAAAGATCAGGCAAAAATCGCATGGAGCGAAAGCGAAAGGCAAATAAGAAAAGCAAAAGCTCTTAATAAAGAAGCTGTTACATACAAACAAACTTCTACAATAACAAAGAAAAAAGATACTGCATCAAAATCAAAACCGCTGGGACAGGACAGCAATACTGAAGACGGATTAAATCCGCATTTAGTTATAGTAGATGAATACCATGCACATCCTGATAATGAATTATTAAATGTTCTTGAATCAGGTATGGGAGCTAGAAGGCAGCCGCTTGTATTTATAATTACTACTGCTGGATTCGATAAATCTTCAGTATGTTTTTCTGAATATGAATATGCTAAGCAAATATTACAAGGTTCATTAAATAATGATGAGTATTTTACTGTAATATACGAGCCTGATGACATCAATGATATTTGGGTATTTATGTCTGAATATAAAGAAAAATTAAATAAAAATGAAGAAGCTAAAAAAGAAGAGGAGCTTATTAATAAAATTATTTTTCAAGCTAATCCTAATATAAATGTTTCTGTAAAAGATAGTTATATAAAATCTAGGCTTTTGGAAGGACTGGATAAACCTATTCAAAGAACTGATATACTTACAAAAAACTTGAATGTTTGGACACAGGCTAGTCAAGTATGGATTTCTTCTGACAGATGGCTTAAATCTTATTCGCATCAAAATATAAATATAAATGAACTAAAAGGCAGGAAAGCCTGCATCGGTTTGGATTTAGCTACTACTAGAGATATAGCAGCCTATGTTTTATGTTTTGATTCTATTGATAATGGTCCGTATACACTTCTGCCTCGCTTCTTTATGCCTAAAGAAAATATCAGGCAGCGTTCTAAAGAGGACAGAGTACCTTATGAATTATGGGCTTCTCAAGGTTTAATTACTTTAACAAGCGGTGATATAATAGATTTTGATATAATAGAATCTTCAATTTTAAATGATGCTGCATATTTTGAAATTATAGAAATAGCTTATGACCCTTGGAAAGCTATTGAAATAGTAACACACTTAGAAAGCGAGGGCTTCAAAATGGAACAGGTTAGGCAGTCTTTTGCTGTCGGCGGTTTATCTGAGGGAACTTCTTTATTTGAAAAAACTATAGATGAACGAAAACTTTTACATGGCAGCAATGCAGTTCTTAATTGGATGATAAGCTGCTGTGAAGTAAAAACAGATGGCAGAGATAATTATCTTCCTGTAAAACCTGACAGAAGAAGATCATATAAAAGAATAGACGGCGTTGTAGCCTCCATTATGGCTCTTCATAGAGTGATTAAAAATCATTTTGAAGATACAAAAAGTATTTATGAAAATGAAGGTGTATTTACATTATAATCTGGATACTTTATATATTATATATATAAAGTATCCATTCATAAATAATTAAAAAAGGTTTACGATACTTTCAAATTGTCTATTTCTGTTTCTGTTTTTGTTATATAATAACCTAATAATTTATTTATTTTTGTCTGCATTTCTTTTCTCATCATTCTTGATGATAATTCTAAAAAATCTGCATAATTATTTATAATATCATCGCTTGTATTAGTATCTACTCTCATGCTGTATACTCTGAAAAAAGATGTTATTTTTCCATTTCTATCTTTATCAGTTCTTACTATCTCCTCATTATTAAAATTAACTTCTGCATTATATCTATTCAAATCAACATCTAATTTATCATTAGTTAATAATTCCCTTATTGCTTTTGCAGCTTCTTCATTATTGTTTTTTATTATTGCTAATTCTTTTTTTAATTGTTTATTCATTTTTAATTACCTCTTTTTTAATTATTTATGTGATGACAATAACTCTGTTCCAAAAGATAGCAAGTTCTTTTCCTCCAAAAATACAACTTTTTTCTCACTTATTTCTTAAAATTAAGGAAAAAATAAGGGGCTTAATGCCCCTTATTTTTATTATTAAATCCCTTTCATAAATAACTTGCACCCTTCTATATTATTATTAATGCTTTCTCTTAATTGTTTATAATCTGATATAATATCTTTGTTATCGTCAAGCATTTCAATTAAAGATTCAAAGCGAGTTATAGCAGAACTATATTTTCCTTCTTTTATTAAATCTGAACCTTGTTTATAATCAATTAAAAATAATGTTAAGTTAATCATGTTGTTTACCTCTTTTTTAATTATTTATGTGATGACAATAACTCTGTTCCAAAAGATAGCAAGTTCTTTTCCGCAAAAAGTTATTTTTTTCACTTATTAATTAAAAATTAAGGCAAAAAATAAGGGGCTTTAAAGCCCCTTATTTTTATATAAATTACATTCTATACAATATATAATTAGGACCTTTTGCCATTATTTTTTCTTTGAAAAATAGATAATTTTGATTTTT
>NZ_JARHYI010000032.1 GCF_029258575.1 Brachyspira sp.
TTTTTTCTGTTGTGTATTATACTGTTTCATAGATATTCCTTTTTGTTTTTTTTAGCAATTTAAATTATAAGGAATATCTCATTTTTTTTAAACTAAAAGTGTGCAATATCTATGGAACTTAAACAAATAAAAAGAAAACTTACACTTGCTTTATATTTAAAATATTTTATAATGACAGATGATTACAATTTTTGTAAATTAATAAATAAAATTATAATCATAAAAATTAAATAAGCAAATAAACATGAAAATGTTTAGAATAAAAATTAAAAGGAGTTCTTAATGAACAAAAAATTATTAACAATTTTTTTAAGCATATTTTTAATGACTATATTATCAATAAGCTGCACGAATAAAGACAAAACAGCTCCAACAAATGAAGGTATAGAAAAATTTAACGGTAGAAATTATAAAGCAGAAGGAACAGATGATAATTTCTATTTATCTGTAAAAGATGGAGAAGCTATAACAGATTTTAAGAATGGTTCTTATCCACAACACCTGAAGGTAAGCAAAAAATCTAGTCTTATTTATTCTTTTTCATTAGGAGATGGTACAGTAAAAGGTGAATTGAAATTTAATAATGACGGTTCATCTGTAACTGTTACTTATGAAAAACATGATCATACGCCTAGTCTTATAGGACACAAGTATGTCTGTCATCAAATATAATAATCAATTATGTTTTCGATTAAAGAGCTTTGCTTGATATTTTCAGGTAAAGCTTTTATTTTAGACAGCAAAAAAGTACTACATCATACCAAATATAGAACTATTAAAATATTTTAGAACATAGGAATGTATAATTAAAAATAATGTATCAGGCTATCTGCTATTTTTTAGTTAATTAATTAATTTATCAACTTTTTTTCTTCCAATGCTAAAACAGACTTATTCAAAACTACAAATTATTAATACAATTAAATTTCAAAATTAATTTTAATATTACAATATACATGGCGTAGATTTTCAAAACGCTTCAAAGCCTTGTTTTTGGAGAGAGGAGCTTTACAACAATTATGATGAAATTATATTTTTATTTATAATAGGATTTAAAATAAAAATATGTTTTTTGCACTTTTGCAACTTTTGCGGCGGGAAAAGTTGATAATAAAATAGTTTGAAATTTTTATTTATCAACTTTTTTCTTCCAATTCTAAAGCAGACTTATTCAAAACTACAAATTATTAATACAATTAAATTTTAAAATTAATTTTAATATTACAATATGCATGGCGTAGATTTTCACAACGCTTTAACACCTTGTCTTTGCAAGGTAAGGATATAGTCTAATAACAGACTAAATATGAAAACGCTTCAAAGCCTTGTTTTTGGAAGAGAACATATAGTCAACTATAGGACTAATATATCAATTTCTCAATTTATTATGAATATTTTGAATCATATCATTAAAATAATAAAAAATATAAATTCATATTTAAATTTAATAATACATTTAAAAATGTTTATATATTTTTGTATAAAAAATGCTTAATGTATAAAATTATGACTGTTTTTGACATAATGATACTGCATGATTAAGTTAAATAAGCAAATAAACATGAAAATGTTTAGAATAAAATCAAAAGGAGTTCTTTATGAACAAAAAATTACTAACAATTTTCTTAAGCCTATTTTTAGTAGGCATATTATCTGTAAGCTGTTCCAACAAGGACAAAACAGCTCCCAAAGGCATAGAACAGTATAACGGTACTTATGATCAACATCTGCTGCAATTTCAGGAAATTATTTATGGGTAACAGTAAAAGATAGTGAAGTAGCAATTCTTCCAAATAGTAACAATACAACTCCTCCAGAGTTTGTTGCTGATGTATATTTTCCTGTAACAGGTTCTGGTACTGATTATAGTTTTTCTATAGCAGGTAATACGGTAGTAGGTACTTTAAAATTTACTGATACTTCTGTAACTGTTAGATATACAGAAAATCCACATGCCCCTAAAGAAATATTAAATACAGATATAGTTTGTAATATAAAAAAATAATCAATCATATTTTTCATTAAAAGGCTTCGTTTGAAGTTCTCAGATGAAGTCTTTATTTTTTATTTAATAACTTTAAAATATTAGGAGATAAAGTTTTAGTAGGAGATGAAGAAACTGTTGTCAATCCTTTAGCTTCAATTCTAACATTATTAACAACTTCCGCAAGTGAGATAAAAAGTAAAAATGAGGCTGTTTATACTATGAACTTATTTATTACAAAATTATATTTCAATTTCAAATTAAAAGGCAATACTCTTAATTGTTCTATAGAGGGAGAAGAAGAAGTTAACTATTATTATAACGATGAATTAACCAAAAAATATTATACGAATATAATTGAAATAAAAAAATGGTGGGAAGAATACAGCTCTACTAATAAATAATAATTAAAACTTCATTTTGAATAATAATAAAAAATGATGACAAATTTTGTCGCATACATTATATACAATTAAATTATAATAAAAATTAAAGGAGATTCTCATGGGGAGAAATTATTTTTTGCATAGAATATCGCATGGCTATGAATGTTCATATCCTATATTGGAAAAAGGTTACCTTTCAACAGGATACGAAGAGTTATTCAATAAAAAATTATATAAAATAGTTGAAAATGGAGATTATCATGGGGAGTTTAAATCTTATGTAGAAAATATATGGGGTGAATGTCCAAAATGGATACATCATCTATGGAGATTTATATATAGTTTCAGAAAAGGTGATTATATTGTAGTACCTCAATTCGGAGGTTTATTTTCTATATATGAAATAATAGGTGATAATTTTATTGGTAGAAATGATGAAGAATTAAAATCAGCACTTAAACCATTTATAGATACTAAAGATTATACAAAATTAGATTTTTTCTGGAAAGTAAAACCCATATATACAAATATAAAAAGAGCTGAATATGCAAATGCTGAACTTACACGAAAAATGCATTATAGAGGTACTAATATCGCTTGTAATGATATTGCAGAAACTATAAATGAATTATTAGAAAATTTAAATAATAATAAACCTATTAATTTCACTTATGATATATTAAATACTTGGCAATTTCCATTCAATAAGTCTAAAGAAATTATAAAAGATATTTTTTCTATCATACAAAAATATGCCAATAATGATATGCTTGAAAAATATCGTGATTATATTAAAAAAAATACTCTTAATGAAAATTATCCTTTTAATATATTTGAACTTATTTCTGATACATATTACAAAGAAAATTTTCATTCTGATATAATAGCAAAACTTTTAGAACATGAAAAGGTATTAAAATATTTTCTTGATTTTATAGATGTTGATGCTTCTAAATATTTAAATAATGATTATTCAGTTGTAAGAGAAGAAAATAAAATTGATATTTTAATTAAAACTGATACAAACAACTGCATAATCATAGAAAATAAACTTAGATGGGCTAAAGATATGAATGAACAATTATCAAGATATTATAATAATTGCCTAGAAAATAATTTAGAAGTTGATAAAATAGTATATTTATCTCCTGATAGATTAAAACAGCCTACATCTCAGTCTATAAAAGATATACCAAAAGAAAAAATCAAAACAATATATGGATATGATGGAGAAGATGAAGACTTTTATACTAAAGTAATAGAAAATAGTTTAAATGATTTTAAAAAACATGATGAAGCTAAAGAATGGATATTATTAGCAGATCATTATTTAAAAATATTAAGAGAAACAGGAGTAACTAAAATGGATAAATTAACTCAAGATTTTTATAAAGAAATAATAAATAATACTGATGAATACGAAAAAATAAAATTAATAGCTGATATGTATAATAATTTGATTGTCACTCGTATCAATAACTTAGTTTCAAAATTTAAAGGTGCTGAATGGAATAAAGAATGGTTTTACAAAGAATTTGAAAGCAAGAAAAGAGGACTCAATTATGCCATAGATATACATATCTATTATGATAATAGTTATTTTTATTTCCTTTCAAGAAGTGAATATACAGAAGATGATCCAAAACTTATAAAAGAATGGGAAAAAGATAATAAAGATATAGAAGCTTGGCTTAAAAAACATAATTTATTTGATGCTTTTTATTTTGACGACAGATGGGTAAAGGAATTTAAGTTTCCGCAGCAGGAAAAAGAATTATACGACTTTACTGAAAAATTTATACAACTGCTAGAAAAAGATGTTGAAAGTATATGCAGCAAATAAAATAATGCAAATTGTCAGAAAAAATAAGATTAGTATTTTAGTAAATATATTATAGGGCGATAATTAGAATAATTTTTTTATTTTATTCTAAAACCCCGCCCTTTAGATTTTCTGCATAACTATGTTATTTTTATACTATTTTTATTTTTTATCTTCTCTTTTATTTTTGATGCCCACCCAAGTTTTTTTAAATTTTCTGCTTAAATCACCGCACGCAAAATGATATTCTATTATTAGGCTTATGATTGATTTTAAATTTTATCATCAAAAATAATTTTATTCCCGTGCGTTAAATGATTAAAATAAAAAAATGAAAACAATTAAAATAATAAAAAAGCAGATAAAAGATTTATATATCCTCTATCCACTTTATATAAAATTGATATCTTTTACTAAAAATTATTCAGTCTTTGAAGCATCAGGCTTAGGCTGTATTATAGCTGAAAGAACTAAAAATACTATTAAGCTTGCAGCTATACCCGGTATTATAGGATCAAATCCAAATAAATTTATATTTTTATTGTATTGAAAAAATATCGTAACAAAACTTCCAGCAATTAATGATCCCATACTTGCAACTGCAGAAAGTTTTTTGTTTGTGTAATTTCCAAATAAATAAGGAATAAATACTCCTGCCGCACGCAAACTAAATGAGAACATTAATATTGTTATCAAGTTTGTAGCCTTGAAAGCTATGAACATAGATATAAGCCCTACAACAATCATACATACTCTTCCCAAAAATAAAAGCTGTTTATCTGTAGCATTTTTATTTATATATTTTTTATATATATCATTAGTAGCTATTACTGATACGGCAAGCATGTCAGAATCTGCTGATGACATAGTAGCCGATATTAATGCTGAAAATAGTAAACCAACTATAACAGGTGGCATAGTATGAATAGCAAGTACAGGAAGTATATATCTAGTACCTTCGGAAGTAAGAAGTTCAGAAGATAAAAGTCCGTCTTTAACTACACTTGAAGCAATAAGTCCTAAAAATGCAGGAAATAAAGAATATAATATACATACGAATCCGCCTGCTAAAGAACCTATCATAAGCGATTTAGAATCTCTTGCTGAAAAAAATCTCTGACTTATTTCAGGTCCAACGGAATATGAAGCTATATACATTATAGTTAATGATATTATTGTAGACCAACCCATACCCGCAGTAAAAGATTTTTGTGCAGGCTCTAAATTAGCAAGTACATGCTCAAAACCTCCTGCATAATTCAAAGCAAAAGGTATAGCAACCAAACTTCCTATAAATACCAAAGAACCCTGAATCAAATCTGTAAAAGCAACTCCCCAAAGTCCGCCCATAGAAGAATAAGCAGTAACTACTATTGTAACTATCACTACAGAAAGTTTATAATTCCAGCCTGTCATAACAGTTAAAATACTAGCTGAAGCTATTATCTGGGCTGCAGTTATACCTATCATAGGAAGCCCCATTATGATAGAAGTAACCAATGCATTAGCCTTACCGTATCTATTATAAAAATATTCTGATACAGTAGTAACCATTGCATTTCTGAATCTCTGTGCCAAGAATGCAAGTACAAGATATGCAATAGAAGCAGTTATTACATACCAAACAGCAGAAAGCCCCCATTTACCGAAAGCCTGTTCTGCCAAACCTAATGAAGTACCACCTCCGATATTTGTTGCTGCTAAAGTACCTGCCAAAAGTACAGGTCCCAAATTTCTGCCAGCTAAAGCAAAATCATTACTATTGCTAATTTTCTTACTGGAATACACTCCAATAAATAGCATAGCAAATAAGTAAATAATCACTATGGCAATTACTATAATTCCTCCCATAATTAAAACTCCCTAAATAATTTTTATAGCCGAATAATTATAGAATACATTTTATTTAAATAGAATATATTTTATGTAAAAAATGATACATAATTATTTACAAATTATATACTTAAAATATTTGAAAATTATTTATAAAGTAATATTGGAATTCTTCTGCCATTTGTTGGATTTTAAATAATACATACTAAAGAAAGTATTTATTATATAGCATATACCCATTGAAAACCATATACCTATAAGCTCGAACTTTGCTGATAATGCATATGCTAAAATCGTTCTCAATATAAGAGTTGTAGAAGTAGTAAAAGCCATTATGACTATAGTCTTTCCTGCCCCATTAATAACTCCATTACAAACAAACATCACAGAATAAAAAATAAATATAGGCATTATGGTATAAATATAGCTTCTTGAATATTCAAAAACCTGCATATCTTTTGTAAACATTCTTATAAGAAGATAAGGATTGGTTATTGAAAATATAGTCATAATAGAAGAGATTATCAGACCTATAATGATTCCGCTTTTTAAAATTTCTTTTACTCTGTCTAATTTATTAGCTCCTATATTCTGTGCTGACATTGTCATAACAGCATTTCCCAAAGCAGGAGTAGGCATTATAAAAAGT
>NZ_JARHYI010000065.1 GCF_029258575.1 Brachyspira sp.
TATATAAATTAACAGTATCATCCATAATTTTAAGCATATTTCTTTTATCATGCGGCGATAAAGATATTGAAACTTTAGAACAGTATGAAGCTAGAATGAATAATTTACAAATTTTGAAATATTATAATATACAGGATGTTATGTCTCCTAGAATTGTAGATGATGGAGTATTATTTACTTTTGCTGAAAATTATGATTCTGTAGAGGTATCTGGAGATTTTAATAATTGGGAAGATAGCATACCTCTTATAAAAAGTTCTTATGGTGTTTATTATTATTTATGGCAGCATCCGTTAAAAGCAGGAAAATATTCATACAGATACAGAATTAATGGCGTTTGGATTAATGACCCTGTAAATTCTAATATAGAATATGATAATAATAATCAAGCTATAAGTTATTTTGTTTTAACTAATGATATAGGTTTCTATGAAAAAAATCCTATTTATAATTTAGATGGCACTGTAACATTTTTCTATAGTAATAATACTGCCAAAGAGGTTATGTTCACTTCTGATAAATTGGGATTCGATAGTTTGAGATATCCAATGACTTATTCTAATAATTTATGGGTTATTACTTTAAGACCTGAAATGGGACATTATTATTATAATTTTGTTGTAGATAGAATATGGGAAGTTGATCCTCTTAATATGAATGTATATAAAGGAAATGATGGAAGATTACATTCATACACCTTAATAAATTATAATCAAACTAATATGAGAAAATATTAAAAATGAATTAATAAAGAATAGAATACCTAATAATTTTAGGTATTCTTTTTCCTTAATGAAAAAACTTAATTTATTTTCGCGACAACTTTATTCTTTAATTTTTTTGATAGTTTAAATTTTTTTAATTATTGTTTATTTTCATCGCTATCATTTGTAGGATTATTGGCATTTAAATCATGAAGTCTTTCTCTGATTTCTGAAGTAGTTTTTAAAGGATCTTTTTCTTTTATTTTTGGTTGCTTGAATACTGATAGAGTTTGATTAAGAATATTTTTGAAACTATCATCAACCACATTATTTTTAGAATTAATATACATCATTTTTATCTGATCTTTAGTTTCTTTATCCTCTATTTTTGAAAGCAGATTAATATTATGATCCGAAACAGAAACTAAATACATATCATCAACTATTTCTATTATTGATATATATCTATTAGCAGCTACTGGAGTAGTGGCTAGTACTTTAATAATATCGCTTGAGCCTGAAACTTTTTTTGATTTATTTTTAAGATAAATAAACACAAAATATATACCTACTAAAGTAACAATAAAACCTATAATAGCTCTAAAAAACATCCAGCCATTACTAGCTTCTGCTCTGTTTTCAATATTTCTTATATCCTGTAATATAGCAGGTTCATTTATATTATTAGTATTATTGATAGCGGCATTAGTGGTATTGAAGAAATTAGTTTCCTGTGTATTTTCTGTATTTGTATTAATTTCTTCTGTTGTAGTATTTTGTTCTTGAGTATCAGTATAATTTGTATTTTCCTGAGATAATGCTATTGCAAAAATAATAAAGAATATGACAGAAATTTTTTTAATCATATATAAACCGATGCGGAGAGAGCGGGATTCGAACCCGCGGTAGGGGTTACCTACGACAGTTTAGCAAACTGCTCCCTTCGGCCTCTCGGGCATCTCTCCATAACTAAATATATATTTTTTCAAATAGTTTAATTATGATAACATAAATAAGATTTTTAGTCAAGTTTATATTTTAATTAAAGTATATTTTTTATAATTAATAAAACTGCAAAATTTATAATATATACTAAAAGGCTTTAACTAAAATATATTTAATCAAAGCCTTTTTATTATTATTTTTATATTTTAATTATTAGGCATGAGTTTTCCATTCATAATCATAATTGTATTCTTTATAATTACCTTTGAATACTACGCCTTTTACTACAAGTTTTTCATCTAATATAACCAAATCTGCAATATATCCTTCTTTTATTCTGCCGTATTTATCATCTATACCCATAACTTGAGCAGGGTAGAGTGAAGCCATTTTTAAAGCCTCCTCAACTGTAGCACCTACATGATTAACTACATTTCTTACAGACTGACTCATAGTAATAGATGCTCCGCCCAAAGTACCATTATCATCTATAAGTCTGTTTTTATCATCTCTATGTATTTTCTTACCAGCCCAAATATATTCTTTTATGTCTGAAGCGGCAGGAGCTATAGCATCAGTAACTATACATATATGACCTGTTTTTAATTTGTATGCAAGTTCTACAGATGCAAAATCACAATGCAAACCATCGCATATTAAACCAGCATACATATCTTTAGTTTCAAGCACAGCACCAACAGCACCTGGCTCTCTAGAACCCCAAGGACGCATAGCATTGAATAAATGGGTAGCAAAAGTTATTCCATAAGGTATTTTTTCTTTTATTTCAGCATAAGTACCATTAGTATGACCAATAGATACAACCTTTCCAGCTCTAGCAAATTCTTCTATTATCTCACCATCAACCATTTCAGGTGCTACTGTTACCATTACACATTTTGATGCATTGATTTTATTAATCATATCCATATTAGGTTCTCTTATGAATTTCTCATTATGAATACCTCTCTTTTCATGAGATATATAAGGACCTTCAAAATGTATTCCCAAAACTCCTATCACGGACAAATCTTCTATTTCATTGAACAAATCTATTATTTTTAGCATATATTCATCGCCATTTGTAATGATAGTTGGAAGGTATGAAGTACACCCATATCTTTGACAAACCTCATTCATATTTTTTAATGTTTCAATAGAAGGATCCGCATTAATATCATAACCTCCTATACCATTAACCTGCAAGTCAATATATCCAGGAGCTACTATTTTTCCTCCTAAATCTATTCTTGTAATAACAGCATCAACATCTATCTCTTTTTCTACGCTTTTAATAACATTATTTTCTATAACTATACAATGCCCTTCTATAAACTTCTCCCCATCAAATATTTTTATATTAGTAAGAGCATAATAAGATTTATAAAGACCTTTAATAAGCTCTTTAGGATGTAAACTCTTACTTTCCAAACTTTTAGCATATTTGTAAGTTTTTACTTTAAGATCGCTGCTTGATTCCTCATCGGCAACTATTATAAGCTTTTTATGTTCCTGAAGTACAGAAGTAGGGTAGAATTGACTAATAGATCCTTCTACACAATGAGCCAAGGCATCAGATACCTCGTATCCATTTGCCATAACCAAAATATATCTGGCATTGAAAGCCTCTTCAAAACCTAATGTGAAACCTTCTCTTGGAAACATTTCTATAGGCATATTTAACTTTTTAGCTTCGTAGCTTCTTATAATCTCACTTATTTTTTTATCTCTTACGCTACCTTCCAATGAAGAGCTTGGTGTGTTAAGTAAAAAACTTCCGTCTTCAGCTAAATTATCTATTAATAAAGTAATATTTCCCAATTCCTTTATTAAATTAGCCATTCTTTTTGCTTCCTCTTTTCTGTTTACTACATTACTATCAAATAAATGAATATTTTCTCTAGGTATATCTATAAATTTTATAAAATTCTCTTCTAAATATTTTTGCGATATATTAGAATCTATATACTCACCTGATGAAACTACATGTATATTCTTAAAAGATACTATATTATCATTGTAGAATGATAGTAATTTTTGAAAATATCCTTTATTTACATGTCTTAAAGGAAAAGACAATACAAAAGGCTTATCAGTATCCGAGTAATCCAATATACATTTTACTGTATAATAAGCAGCCCATTCATAAACGCTTTCATTTGTAATAATGATTCTCATGTCTATTCTCCTTAATTATTTATATTTTTCTATCTTCATAGATACGGTTTGACTAGATAATCTTAAAGATGATTCATAATCGGCTATTACTGTTACATCTCTATGTTTTTGAAGTTTACTTAATGGAGAAGAATTACTTATTCCATATTCTAAACATGCCCTTAAAGAACATGAATTATCTATTCCAGATGATGTTAGTAAAACAGTATCAACCATATCTATAAATCCCATACCCATACTAAATACAGTAGTAGGCACCTTGCTTTTGTCATCAAATTTATGTTTAATTTCATTTATAGAATGCTCGCTTAAAGTTTTTATTCTAAAAAGCGAAGATAATGATGACATTCTTTCATTTCCTGCCGAAGTGGAATCAGCTGTAAGAGAATACCATATAACATCAAATCTTCCTATTTTTTTTATAATCTCCAACTGATTATCCATTTGACTTTCATCTTCTGTTCCATCAAATAAAAATACATTTTCTTTAGGTATATTTATTTTTGAAATTAAATTATCTTTTAGGAAATATGCTTTACTGTTAATATTATCAGGTGAAAGTCCTATATATTCAGATTGCTGAAATATAAATATATTGTTAAAATTTATTTTATAGTTTTTAACATTTTCAACTATCTCTTTATAAATATCTTTTGTGTCGTCCTGACTTGAAACAGAAATATATAGTTTTTCTTTTTTTTCTTGTTTTTTTTCTAAAAATTTGAGAATATGTTTTGCTGTGAATATTGTATAATCTTTATATGAATCAGCTATATATATATTCATTAATAAGTCCTTTAATTAATCTGAACTTATTATAACACTTTCCATGTTTTCTGTATATACTATATCATCTATTTTATTTTCATTATTGGATATGTTTTTATGATTTTCTATATTTATATTATATTTTTTGTATCCAGAAATAAAACTGATATTAGTATCACTAAAGTTATTTACTGTGATATTAGGATTTATAATATTTCTTCTCATACCTATAGGAACATTATTTTTTGGTATTGTAGTTACTATTATCCAAGGTTCAAATTTCTTAACATTTTCTTTTGCAGATGCTATTGCTGTATATAATTTAGCTTGTCCTATATTAGTTTGTATTACATTATATTCTAATTTATACGATGAAAATACCTGTATATATGTATATGAATTATTACCTTCTATTATGAATTTATTTTGTGTATTATCAAATGTGATAGGAAGTTTTGAGTTGATATTCCATTTATATTTGTACCCAAGTACATGATATTCTCTTGTTATATCTGGCAATGCTTCTATATCTTCTTTTATCACTAAAATATTAGGTTTGAGATAATAGAATCTTCTATCATAATTTTTTAAATTAACATTATATGTGTATTTTTGATTTGCTTTTGCATGTACATAGAACATTTTATAATAATTAGTTATATTTTTTATATATGAGTAGCTTCCCTTATTTTCTTCTATCTCATAATCATCTATAATTATACCATTGTGAAAATCTGCATTTTTAAACAA
Organism: Brachyspira sp.; assembly: GCF_029258575.1. Lineage (GTDB taxonomy): Bacteria > Spirochaetota > Brachyspiria > Brachyspirales > Brachyspiraceae > Brachyspira. The sequence goes on from NZ_JARHYI010000065.1 coordinate 5,346, forward strand.
TTCATAATTATTTGAATCAAAATTATATCCTAATTCATCTATTATAGAATCTCCATAATTATAATATACGAAACTCATTCTGTCATTATGATTAAGTCCGAAAGAATCATCAGTATTTCTTCCCTTACCATACACTGCTAAATATGGAGAATTAAGAGCTTTTATATTTTCATTATAAATAGCAGTTTGTATTTTTTTGAAAAGAGAAGTTTCATATTGAAAATTAGCAATAGAATTAACATTGTCTTTAAGATAATAATTATTCCACATCAATGCATATGGTAAATATTTTAATTCTGATGCTTCGCTTTGTGCAAATACTGCATAGTTTTTATATAATGGATTAGCATATATTTTGCTTAGAAGTTCCATAACAGCATTTCTAGCACCTGTATCAAATCTCAATTTAGTTCTGTTGTATATAGATGTATATCCTATAGGTAAAGTATAGCCTGAAGGATATCCTACTATTGATAAAAATTTACCTATATTTCTAAAAGAAGTTAAAGAGAAAGCATCAAATATACCTACATTTCTTAATGATAATGCATAATTTAATATAGGTAGTATAGTGTCAAATATTTCGCTTATAGATGATTTAAAACTTCCATCATTTTCAAACATAGAAAATATCATTCCATTAATATAATTCATAGAAAAATAATGCCAATTTCTAATTTGATCCTGATTTACATTTTCATTAAGCATATTAATAGATATAAGTCCTAATGTTGTAATATATTTTATAGTATCTTTTTTTATATATGCAGATGGATTTTCTATTATATAGTTATAGAGAAGTTCTCCGTATTTTATGAATTCCTGCTTCATCAAAACTATTTCTTCTGGTGAAAAATCATCATACATCAAATCAAAAGGCATAAGAAGTGAATTAGCCAATATATTAACAGCATCTATAACATTATAATTTTCTATATTGTTTTCATCTAAATTTATTATATCTTTCACCATCTGTTTTATTTCATATTTTAACAAATTGTTGTTAGGCTCAAAAGCTGCTTTCAAAGACATAAGCATTGTATGCGATGGTAAATTTTCAAAAGATAATTTATTAGTATTATTATTATTTGCTGAATATGATATATTATTTATCGACCATTTTCCTGTATTTGCAGATGTGTATAATTTGAAAGCATTTATATTTCTTAGAAGTACAGAAGGCTGAAGTCTTGTTTGTCTGTATAATAGATTATATAAAATATCAAATGTTTGTTTATCTATATATACGAATGGTCTTTCTATATTAAAAGTTTTATTTGTTATAGGTATTATTTCAGTACTGTTTTCATCTATAAAGAAATGATAAATTTTTCTTAAGTTAGTATCTCCATTTTCATCAAAAGCTATATACCATTTACCATTTTCTAATGTATTTGTCATAGAAAAAAAGCTGTTATTTCTTAATGTATATTCATATCTTGTAGTAAATGAAAGTTCTTTGGATACTGATATTCTAGTTAAAGTAGTTTTTTTATTAATCATTATAAAAGGAGGATTACTTTTTGCTATATGTCCGCTTTCAGGAAGTATTAGAGCTATGTTTTCTCTTCCTTTTCTCATATCACTATATTCTGCTATTGCTATTTTTACTTTATCTTTAGTGTCAATATTTCCAATAGTTTCTATACTTATAGATAATTTATCCAATTTATCTTTTTCTAAAGGAGGATTAAAATTAGTAGCATATAGTGTAAGATTTATATTTCTATTAACTAATGGATTTTCTATACAAAATGTTTTTTTTACATTGTTTTCTTCGGTTTGAATATTTAATTTTATAGGTATATTATCAGAATCTATATTATATGTTAATGATATTCCATTTTCTATTTTTACTCTTTTTTTGTATTTTACATTAATAGATTTTGGGTACTGTTTATTATATTCAGGATATGTGATAGTATAAGAATTATCTTTTTTATCATAAATAGCTTCTATTTCCATATTTACAACTTTTTTCTGCGAACATGATAAAATAGATATTATCAATAATGTTAATAAAATTCTCATAACATTTTTCATTATATTTTCCCAATTTATTCCATTCTAACTCTATGCAAACCTCTTAAATAGTAAGTGATATCTTGAATGTTTTTATCTATCATTTGTTTATATTCATCAGGTATATTCTGATCTCTTATAAGTTTGAACATTTCAAGTCCTTCCTGAAGATTTCCAAATAAACTTATTCTAGCCGCATTTCTCAATATTCTTTTATATTTAGAGTAATAAGTATTTTCAGGCATATTATCAAAACCATAAGTAATTACGAGTTTCTTTTCATAATCATCAATATCATCTAAAAGCTTCATTCTCATAGTAGGAGTTTCACTTGCAGGTTTTAACTGTGATTCAGGTTTAGCAAGTTTAGCACTTTCTTTAGGGGCTTCTACTTTTACTGTGATATTTGGCTGCTGGGCTTGAGATGCCTGTCCTATTTGCTGTGTAGAATCAGGAGATGCTATTATAGCCTGACCGCCTGCAGGAGGAGTATATCCTTCATTTATTTCTACACGGCTGTTTTCTATTTTATCAATAATAGTGAAAGGTCTTTTACTCAAATTTTCATCTTTAGTACTGTCTGAATCTTCCAATCTATTTTCAACAAGATTTTCTAATTCTTCGGATGCTCTATTTAATCTGTCCTCGCCTTCTGATAAGACAGATACAGTTTCAAGTTTAGCTTCTTCTATCTCTTTTTCTTTTTGCTCTCTATAATCATCCATAGCAGCACATAATAGAGTAGCTAATTTAGTAATGCCTTCTTCAGTTTTGGCATCCATATTTGATAATAAACTACCATCACCTGTTTCATCATCATCATCATTGGCAACATAGCTTTTTTTCATTGTAGATGCTATATCTTTTGCAGAGCTTTTAATATCGCCTCTTATTTCTTTGAGTTTTTCTTCTTCTTTTTTTAAAAGTTCTCTTTTTTTATCTAATGCTTTAGATTCTTTTTCTATTTGTTTTAATACTCTCAAATTTTCTTTATATTGCTCTTTATCTTCTTTTGAGAGTTTATTGGTATTTTTTTGTGCATTTTTTAAATCACTTACAGCTTCTCTTAATTTTGCTTTTAATTCTTTTTTCTCCTTCTCTGATTCTAATAACTGTTCTTTTAATGCTTTAATTTCTTTTAATACTTCTTTATCTGTTTTGGCACTTTTTGAAGTTGCTTCAGTTTTTAACTTTAAAGCTTCTTTTGTTTTTAATTTTAATTCTTCATTTTTTATTTCTATTTTTCTTTTTTCTTCTTCAAGTTTTTGATTTGCTTTTTCTAATTTATCCAACCTTTTTTGAAGTTTAGTTATCTCAACATTATTATTTTGAGTTCTTGCAGGTATTGATTTTTTAGATTCTAAATCCTCTATTATTTTTTTATATTTATCTTCTATTTTTTTCTTTTGTATATCTACTACTTTTTTGTATTTCTCATTGAGTTCAGCTATTTTTTCTTCTGACTGTTTAAGTTTTAATTTTAATTCTTCTGATAATTCTTTATAAGAAATTCTTCCTGTTGTTTTTTCTTCTGATAACTTTTTTGTATTTAAAGTTTTTTTGGTATCTGTTTTTTTAGTAGTTGTTTTTTTGGTATCTGTCTTTTTTACAGCCATTATAAAGTACCTGCCATTATATTATAATCCTTATTAGTATTAACGGAAAAAAAATAAATTTACTGATAAAAATATTTTTTTGATTAGATAATAACATATTTCTTAAATAAAATTAATAGTTTTTTTACTTGAAAAATATTTCATAAATGGTATAATTTTTAGCAATAAAATCACATTAACATTAATTTTAAGGAAAATATATATGAGTGCTTTACTAACTTTAGGAATTGTAGTTTATTCTATAATATGTGTATTATTGATTTTGATAATTATCATACAAGGCGGTAAAGCAGAAGGCTTATTTTCAAGTGCTCAGGCTAATGTTTTAGGTAGTCAGAGAGGAAATGCATTAAGCAAGGCTACAACTTTTCTTTCTACTATATTTATAGTTGGAGCATTGCTTATATCTATTGCTATAAGTACCCAAAAAACAGCATTTGAAAATGTAAATAATAATTCAAATAATGTAGCAACTCCAGTTCAGCAGCAGCAAACTCCATTGACATCGCCAACTGATAATACTAATAATATTGGTAATAATGCTATAGAGAATACTAATATTGTTTCTAATCAATAATAAAGTAAAATGACTATAATAAATAATGTTCTAATCAGCTAGCAATTTTTCTATATTTTTTAAATTCCTTTCTTTAGCATAATATAGAGCATCATTTCCCTTTTTGTCTTTTATAGTTTTATCAGCCCCATGTTCCAATAAAAGCTTAACAATTTCAACATAAATAAGGCTGTCATTTCCGAGTATAACAACTTCCAATAGTGCAGTACAAGATAAATGATTCACATGATTTACATCTATATCTGTATTTTCAAGCAAAAATTTCACAGTTCCAAGATGTCCTTTTTCGCATGCTGGTATCAATGCATTTCCACCGAAAATATTCAAAACATTCCTAGTATCAGCTTCTTTATATGTAAGTTTTACTATACCTATTAATCCTCTTGCCGCAGCATATAGAAATGGAGAATTCAATTTTTCATCTTGTATATTAACATCGGCACCATTATCAACTAGAAGTTTTGCCATTTTTATATCATTTTTATAAGTAGCTATCATTAAAGGTGTTCTTCTTCTCTCATCTTGTAAATTTACATTGATTCCTCTATCTATATGTTTTTTTACTGATTTTATATCTCCACTATGTACAGCTGAGAAGAAATCGGATCTGATATCTGCAAATAATATTGTATTTGTATATAGTGTTATTGTCAATGAGAAATATAATAATAATTTCATAAAAGCTCCTTTATTATAATAAAATATAATCAATTTTTTTATTTTATTCAATAGTATAATTTTTAAAAAAATGTATAACAAATTTAAATTATATAAGTTTTATTTATTATATATTGCTATTTTTTAGTATATTTATAATAGTAGAAAAAACTTATTTTTGTTATATTTTTAATAATGGAATTTAGAAATTATCCGAATAATTATTAAAGAAATATAACATAAATTAGGATTTGAATGTGCGTTATATATTTGTTTCTATAGCGTTTATTTTATATTTTACAGCTACTCTAAGTTCTGCTGTTTATGATGTTTTTTCAAATACGAATAATATTTATTACAGTACATTAAATAATGTTACAAATAGTTTTACATTGAATAATAATTCATCGGAAGAAGATCCATTATCTGTAATTTCATTATTATTTGAAAGATCTGTATTAGGTTCTACTAGTTTACCTGGGGTTACTTATAGTCCTGATGTGAAAAGTATAGATGGTGTTAATGGGGGTAATGCAATACTTCTTCCTAATATTAAGTCATATGTAAAAATAGATAATTATATAGATGGAGATTTCAAATATTTTTATAATACTATGACAAGTTTTACTTTGGAATTTTATTTGAATCCTCATAGGCTAAGAATTAATTCTCAAGTTCTTTCAAAAATGGCTATATATAATGATAATGGCGTTACAAAGTATTCTGGTATAAGGGCAAATATTATTAATGGTAGATTAGTTTGGCAATTTAATAATTTATTTTCTTATAATGGTGTATATACAAATATCACTTTATCTGAAGGCGAATATTTAAAAGAATATGAATGGAGACATCATAGCATAAGTTTTGATGCTTCTACAGGAAAATTAGTAAAATATATAGACGGACTTGAAGAGCAGGTAGTATATTTAACAAGTACAGGTGATGAAACAGGTTCTCCTTATATTATAGAATTTGATAATATAAAATTGGATCCTTTATATTTAGGACAGGGATTTACAGGTGCGATAGACTCTTTTTATTTTACTCCTAGTTACAAACAGAATTTTAACCTATATAAATACACTGAAAATGGAGATATAGTAAGTAAAGTTATAGATTTTGAAAATAATAATACTTTTATAGACTCTATTAATTATATAGGCAGTTTTACCAATGGAAGTAATATAGACTTATATTATAGAATATCAGATTATTATTTTTCTCCAGATGATAATAATATAGCTTGGGAGAGATTATTATATACTACAAATCTAATATCAAGTAGCAGTACAAGATATATTCAAATAAAAGTTGTATTGAATAGCAATGCTGATAGAAATATTACACCTATATTAAATAATGTTTCTATAGTTTATCATCATGCTAAAGTACCTCAAGTTCCTATCAATTTGACAGCATCTTCAATTGACGGTAATTCTGTTATATTAAAATGGGAAGGTTCTCATGAAAATATAAGCGGATATAAAATTTATTATGGTACTAAATCTGGAGTTTATAATGATGCACAGCATACACCTATAATTGTAGGAAATCAAAATGAGTATATAATAGAAGGACTCATTGAAGGTAAAGTTTATTATTTTACTATTACAGCTATAGGTGGTGAAGACGGAAATTCAGAAAGCGGTTTTTCTCAAGAAGTTTATGTAAGACCAGTTTCATTAAAATAAAAAAGGAGTATTAACGTGTCTACTAATACTAAAGCAATGAAATTAAGCAATCTTGCCGAGGAGTTATTAAAGAAAGGAGTAAATGAAGAGGCTATTGAAGCCTTGAAGAGAAGTATGAGATTAAGTACTTCTGATGATATGAAGTCATATTTACAAGTTGCTGTTTCTTTATTTGAAAAAGGTGATTATGAACATGCTAAAATATTTTTAAATACTTTCTTAGAATACTGGATGGCGGCAGAAGCATATTTTCTCTTGGGAGCTATTGCTAAAAAAGAATATAAACTTGAGGAGGCTTTTGAGCTTTATAGAAAGGGCATGACTTTATATACATCTTCTAATCTTGATCCTTATTATGAATTTTTATCTTTATGTACTTTACTTAAAGAGGAGGATAAGGGATTAGAGGCTGCTAAAAATGTTCTTAAAATTAATGCTAAAGATAGAGTTGCTTTAGTTTATATGGCTAATTACTTTTTTAGAAACGGACTTTATAAAGAGGCTATGAATTTTTATAAAATATTAGTAGATAATAAATTGGCTGATCATAATGATTATCATTATTATGGTGTTTGCCTTCATGAGATTAAAGACTATAAAAGAGCTGAAAATATGTATTTACAGGCTTTGGCTATGTATCCAGCTGATACTCCTGAAGTACTTGCACTTAAAAATCTTAGAAGTAAAAGTTTGAGGGATAATTATTCTAATTTAGAAGAAAGCAAGGTTAAATACGCTAAAAAAATAAAAGAAAATCCTGAATCCAGCGATTATTTTCATATGGGTAATATTGAGTTCATAGACGGTAATTATGAAAAAGCTGCTGAGTTTTATTCAAAAGCAAAAGAAGTTTATGAGGATCAGGTTTATATTTCATGAAAATATAAAAATGTCATCTAAATCTATTTTTATGATTCTATTTTAATTATAAAACTATATTTTTATTAGCTAATATTTCAATAATAATATTTGTTGAAGTGTATTAGTCTAATTATCTTTTAATCTACACTATATTCTGCCTCACTGTCTCCGCTTATAACAAATCTATACGGATTGCTTGGAAGTATTTTCACCAAATAATTATACAATAAAGTGGAGCTTTGAAGTACATTATTATTAGTATTATAATAAAAGTATTTAGGATAATCTAATACATATTTATAATAAGGATTGCTTTTTGAACTTACCAATTCTCCTATTTTATTATTAACTTTCCATAAGAAATAAACCGATTTATCTGTAAAGTAATTTGTTTGCGGATTATTCAAAATATATGAGAAAAAGTCTGATGATTTTAGATAATCATAATTTTTATAGGAATTCATAGCAGATTTATAATTTTCAAATATATCTTCGATGCCTTTTATATTATTAGTCATATATTTCAAATAGCTCCAGCCTATTATAGGACCATAATATGTATCATACTTAACTAAAGCCCAATCTTCTCTTTCTTTATCTTTAGGATTATACACATTTGTTTTATTTAATACTGTTACAAAATCATAATTATATAATTTGTAAAGTTCTTTTTCTGTACCCTGAGTAATTGCTGGTATTCTATCTCTTATTATAATTCCGTTTCCTATTATATAGTACTCTTCTTCAAATAAGGCTTTTATATCATCTATTCTGTTTTGAACAGTTTTAATAGTTTCCTGATAATTTTTATTTTCATTATCATTTAAAGTGAATGGAATACTATCAGGAAAGTATGATTTATTATTTAGAATATTTTCCTGAAGTACGCTTGTTCTGTATCTATCTGAAAACCTTTTTAAATATGTTATATTTGTAATGAATTTTTCTTTATCATTTTCATTTTTTATTTCACTGAATCTATGTCTTATACTAAAATAATATGCAAAATCTTTCAAAGGGAATGCACTTTCTTCATCTTGAAGTATTCTATCAAATATATATCCGTTAAAAGAATATTTTCCATCTTTTACAATAATACCCATTTGACTGTATATATTTTTTAAAGATGCATTTAAATTTGTAACAGCATCATAATTATTTTCTTCGCCTTCAACTATACCTTCTGATAATAATTGAGTATAGAATTGTTCTATATATAAAGGGTCATTTTTCACCATGTATATTAAAGCCTGACCAAGTAAATATGAAGATTCGCTTTCATAATAACTTGAAGGGTAGGTGAATAAAAATCTTGCTAAAGTTTCAAATCCCTCTTTATAATTCGATGAAAGTATTTGATTTCTTCCTGTGATAAAATTTCTTAATTCATTGTATGGAGATTGTACATTTTCTTCTTCTGTTTTATGTAATGTTTTTAGAAAATTTCCTAGAGGTCCATAATCTTCTGTGTTTTCTATACTTTTTAATTTTTGATAATCATTTATTGAATTTGCTACTTTACAAGAATTAAATATTAATGTAGATATTAATATAATTATACCTAATAATTTTTTATTCATATTATTTACCCTTTTTATATATTAAACCTTTTTCTAAAACTGTTTAAAATTGATTTTGAAAAACTATTATTACATTTATTGAGCATTTCATTTACTAAATTTTCGCATTCTTCTATACTTACATTTTTAATAACATTTTTTACAGAAGCGATAGAGGTTATAGACATAGAGAATTCTCTTATACCAAGCCCCAACAAAACAGGAGTATATTTTGTAACTCCAGCCATTTCCCCGCATAATGTTATAGGTTTATTATTTTCATTAGCAGTATTTATTACTCTTTTTAATGTTCTTAAAACTGATATATCTATTGGATTGTACAAATAAGTTAATTTTTCATTTGTTCTATCGCATGCAAGCATGTACTGTACTAAATCATTAGAACCTATAGATAAAAAATCAGCTTCTTTTACTATTAAATCTATTATCTCAGCAGCTGAAGGAGTTTCTATTAAAACACCTATTTTTATATTTTCATTAAAATTTTTATTTTCTTTTTTTAGTTCTTTTTTTACATCTTCTATAAATTTTCTAGTTTCTGTAACCTCTTCCAAAGTACTTATCATAGGAATCATTATTTCTATATTGCCATAATATGAAGCTCTAAGCAATGCTTTTATCTGATCTTTAAATAGTTTTTTATTTGATAAGCAGAATCTTATAGCACGCCAGCCTAAAAATGGATTATCCTCTTTAAAATCTAAACCCAAAGCAGGTGATATTTTATCTCCTCCTATATCCAAAGTTCTTATTATTACTCTTCCTTTAATTTTTGAGGCTATACTTTTATATACTTTAAATTGAATTTCTTCTGTCGGAAGTTCGGTTATTATTTCTTCATCTGAAAACATATACAAAAATTCTGTTCTATATAAACCTATTGAGTCTATACCATATTTTAATAAGCTTTCAGTTTCCTCTGGTATATCTATATTGGCATTTATTTTTATTTCTACATTATCTTTTGTTACAGCTTTTTCTTTGGCATCTAATATAGATTTTTCTTTGAATCTTTTTATATTATCTACAAGTACAGTATAATTATCAATATCTTTTTTGCTAGGATTCATTATAACTATATTGCTTCTGCAGTCTATTATTATTTTTTTGCCATTTTTTATTTTACTAGATATATCTGTTATATTGAATATAGTTGTAATTCCAAATGATTTAGCAAGTATAGCTGCATGTGAAGTATATCCACCACTTTCTATTATAAAGCCTTCAACTCCTATATTGTTAAATTTCAAAACATCACTTGGAGTTAGTGTTTTAGCTATAACTATACTATCCTTTGGTACTTGAGAATAATCTCCTGAATTTGGCTGTATTAAATTTCTTATAAGTCTAGTTTTTATATCTACAATGTCACTGCTTCTTTCGGAGAGCATTTTATTATTTATAGATGATAATTTTTCAAGATATCCAGAAATGATAGTATCATATATATGTTCTATATTAAATAATTTATCTTTTACTTCTTCTTTTACCTGTTTTTCTATCACTTTATCTTGGAGCATTAATATATGTATATCAAGGATATTTTTTATATTATTATCTGCATTTGTCTGAAGTGATTTTATTTCTTCTATAGATTTATTTACCGCTTCATCAAATCTTTTGTATTCTTCTTTTATATCATCTTTTTCTATCCTGTATATTGGAGTACTTAATAAAGGTGTATAAAAAAAAGAGCTTCCTATAGCTACATCATCACCGACTCCATTTCCATTTAATATCGTTCTTTTGTCAGGCATGTATTCTCCGATATTATGTTAATTAATTATCAAGATTATATTATATATGTGAAATATTTTCAATAGTCAATTAATTGTAAAATAGTATTATTTTTATTATAAATTTGATATAAAAACTATGTGATATGATGTGATTTTTATCATTGCCTAATATATATGTCTTTTATTTCATATTTTCAATCATTTCTTTATTGTTGCTATCGATAAACTCACAAAAAAACATCTGACAACTTTCAGTTATCAGATGCTCGTTTATCGCTTAAGATATATATCTTTTATTTCATATTTTCAAGCATTTCTACTACTATTTTCATAGAGTTCTGAGCTGATTTTACTACAAATTTAGGAAAATCAACTACAGCATCACTATCAGCTTTGTCAGATAATGAGCGTATAACTACAAAAGGTACTTTATACATTAAAGCAGCATGAGCCACAGCAGCACCTTCCATCTCTATAGCTCCAGCTTTAAATTTATTATGTATCTGTTTTACTTTATTATTATCACCTACAAACTGATCTCCTGTAGCTATAGTATCAACATACACTTTATTTTCTGTTATAACTTTTTGTGAAGATTCCTTTGCTAATTCTACTAAATCATTATCAGCAGGATAATAATTTTTATCATAGCCCTTAACCAATACAGTAAGTTCATCTCCATCCAAAGCACTAGTATCAAAATCATGCTCTATTAAATCTTTTGAAATAACAATATCAGATATATCATAACTAGGATTGCCAGAACCTGCAACGCCTGTAAATATTATCTTTTCTACATTAAATCTTTCTATAGCTATAGTAGTTGCAATTGCAGCATTAACTTTACCTATACCAGATTTTAGTAATACTATATTTTTACCGCATAATATACCTTTATAATAAGTTATATTAGCTATTTCTATCTCCTCTATATTTTCAATCATACCTTTAAAATTTGTAATTTCAGAATCCATAGCACCTATTATTGCAATTCTTTTAATATCAGACATAAAAAATAATCTCCTTTTGTTATTATACTCGCTTACCATATAATAATCTATTAATTAAACTAGACTAACTTTCTTTGGCTTGCTTTGTTGTTATGTTTGTAAGCAATAAATAATATATTGATTAAAACTTATACAATTTTTTATTATTTATTAGCTAATTCATGAGCATAAGCCATTCTAAACATATCAACTTCATTGAATTGTTTAGTAATGAACTGTATTCCTATAGGCATATTGTTTTTATCATGACCACAAGGAACACTCATAGCAGGAAGTCCAACCAAATTAATATTAGAAGCATAACTATCAGCCAAGAAACTTAAAGCACTATCAGTTTGATCTCTAGTACCCAAAAGTCCTGCAGTTACAGGAGAAGTAGGGGAGATAATAACATCAACATTTTTGAATGCATTATCAAAATCCATCTGCATAAGTTTTCTTACTTTTAAAGCATGCTGATAATGACTATAGAAAAATCTTTTACCAGTCATTAAAGTACCGAATAATATTCTAGCTCTAGTTTCAAAAGCAAGACCTACACTTCTTGAAGTATAATAATATTCATCTAAATTAAAATCGCCTTTAGGATGATATCCGTATCTTATTCCGTCATATCTTCCCATATTAGAAGCTACTTCAACAGCCATAACAGCAGTATAAACTCTTGAACCATATTTAGCATTAGGAAGAGTAATATCAACTATTTCAGCACCCTGATCTTTTAATTTTCCAATAGCTTCCATTATATTTTCTTTTACATCATGTGCTATTAAATCAGTATCATAATACTCTTTAGCAAGTCCTATTTTCATGCCCTTAATATTTCCATCCAAATATGAATTATAATCAGGCACAGGTATATTTAAAGTAGTAGATTCTTTAGGATCAAAACCAGCTATTATTTTAGTCATTAAAGCAGCGTCCTGAACATCTTTAGTTAAAGGTCCTACTTGATCTAAACTGCTTGCCATAGCTATACATCCTAGTCTAGGCACTCTTCCGTAAGTAGGTTTAACACCAACTATACCGCAGAAAGATGCAGGCTGTCTAATAGAACCTCCTGTATCACTGCCCAAAGAACCGAAAGCAAAATTAGCAGCAACAGCAGCAGCAGAACCACCTGAAGAACCTCCTGGAACATAATTTCTATTTTTAGGATTTCTAGTTACACCATAATTGGAAGTTTCAGTAGTACCTCCCATAGCAAACTCGTCCATATTAGTTCTGCCTATTATGATAGCACCGTTATCTATCAATCTTTGAACTGTAGGTGCCGTATAAGGGGCTTTATATCCTTCAAGCATTTTTGAAGAAGCAGTCATTAAATGATCTTTATAGCATAAATTGTCCTTAATTGCCATAGGTACACCGAGTAATGGAAGAGTTTCTCCATTATTTATTCTCTCTTGAGCTTTTTTTGCTTGTTCTAATGCCTCATCTTTAAAAATTTCAAGATAAGCATATATTTTATCATCTCTTTTATTGTCTTCCTCTATTTTACTGATTATAGAGCTGACTAATGTAGGAGCATCTATTTCTTTATTTTTTAATTTTTCTCTGATTTGAATTATACTTAATTCATGTAACTCCATAGTAAAAAACCTCTCATATTAAACAAAAATATAATAAAAGTTATTAATTCGGCAATTATATCATATATCAATGTTTTTTGCAAAAAATAAATATAAGAATATTTGAAAATACTAAAATATTTATTATAAAAAAATAGAGAGTCTGAATAAATACAGACTCTCCATTTATTAAAATCAATTTTTATTACTGAGCATTATCAGTAGCTTGATTATTGTTTTCATTAGCATTTTCATCTTTTGGAGGATTGATTTCAGGTGGTATTCCTACAGGAACATCAGCAAAATCAAAATAATTTTCATAATAAGATTTTTGGAATCTATTTGCTATAGGAGTCATTCTGAAATTATCTATATAAGAAGCAACGAAGTTAATATTTTTTCCTGCATAAGTAGCATAATAAACAGCTAAGGAAGTATTAGCAGATTTATTAGCATAGTTTCCATATCTCATAGAAGTGAAATCATCAAAAGTAGCATATTTACTATTATGGAAACCACCGAATTTCATATGGAAACCGCCTAAAGTTCTGCTGAATAAACCTCTTGACATTACATGTCCAGGGTGAGCATATTCTTTATCCTGATTTCTGCTTTTATATTGTTCTAAAGTATAATCCCCTTCATAAACAGCACTAACAGCAAATAATTTATCTTCATAGAAGAAGAATTTATAAGCCCATTTAGTTTCTTTTCCAGCTAAAGTAGCATCAGCATTCATATTATCAGCTCTAACTGTCATACATTTAAACTCGTTAGTAACTACATAATTAAAGTATAAAATATTTTCATCTCTTGTAAAAAGCTCTGAAACATCATTAGTAGTAAATTTAATATTGATCCAATTCATAGTTTGTGGGTTATACCATACTAAATCAGGATCAGGATATTTACTAACATAGAATGTACCGCTTACAGGCTCGGCTGCAGCTGATGAAAAATTAGAAGCCATTAATATCTCATTAACTTCATCAGGTGTGATTCCATAAGGAACCATATTATGAAACATATATGGAATAGTTTCATAAGCAAAAGCAGAGATACTTATAGCTACAAATAAAAACATAACTAGTAATTTTCTCATTTGATTCTCCAAGATTTTTATTATTATCTATTATACTATATTGAAAAATTAAATCAAATACATTATGTTTACTTACTGATATTTTTTTATATTTGAGTAATTTACAATATAAAAATAATATAATAAAAAATAATAAAAATAAAAATTTTTTCATTATTTTATATTTATTATTTTACTTTTATTGACTTTTAAATAGAAATCTTGTATTATCTTTTAATAAAAAATATATACTTCGCTTCTTTTGTATTATTTAAATTAATGATATATATATAGAAGCTTTGTCCAAGGAGTTAAAAATATGAGAGAATACGAAATATTATTCGTAACAGAAATCAATGATACCTTGCATCAAACTGCAAAAGATCATGTAAAAACAATACTTCAGAACTATCATTCTGAAATATTCAATGAAGCTGATTATGGTATTCATAATTTAAGCTATCCTATACGCAAAGTAAATCAGGGTAGATTTTATTATTATCATTTCAGATGTGACGGCAATAATTTAGTTAGCATCGAAAAAGAACTTCGTTATGAACTTAGTATATTAAGATTTATAATAGTTCGTTTAGATGAAATAGTTCAGAAAAATAAGATTAAAAAAGAAGAAAATAAAGAAAATAACAGCGAAGAGGCTTAAATAGGTTTTATTATGGCAACAGATTTTAATAGTGTAACTTTAATAGGAAGACTTACTGCAGATCCTGTATCTAAATATTTACCTAGTGGAAGTGCAGTTGTAGAGTTTTCTTTAGCAAATAACTATTATGTAAGTAGCAAAAATACTACAGAAGTAAATTATTTTGATGTAGTTGCTTTTGGTAAAATGGCAGAAACTGTAAGTAAATATCTTACAAAAGGAAAACAAGTTGCTGTAATGGGTACTTTAAGACAGGAAAGATGGCAGGATAAAGATACTAATGCTGCAAGATCCAAAGTTAGAATAATTATGCAGTCTATGCAAATGTTAGGAAATGCTTCAGGAGCTTCCGCAGGTATGGATACCACTTATTCTCCTTCAGCTTCAAACAATAGCGGTGTAGATTTAGGAAGTTTTGAAGATGATGATGAAGTACCATTTTAATATCATATAAATTTTTTAATTAGGAGATAAACAATGGATTTAGAAAATACAGAAAATCTTGAAAATAATAATACTGCTAATAATGAGGAAGAAAATAAAGTTAAATCTGATAAAAAAACTCATTTTAATAAAGATGTTAATGAAAAAGACAGAAGAAAAAAATTCTTTAAGAAAAAAGTTTGCTATTTCTGCAAAAACAATATTGATGTTTTAGATTATAAAGATATTAAATTATTAAAAAGATATGTTAAAGACAGTGGTAAAATCATACCTAAACGCTTAAACGGTACTTGTTCTAAACATCAGAGATTAGTTACTAAGGCTATTAAAAGAGCTAGAAATATAGCACTTTTACCTTATGAAACTAGATATTAATCTTTTATAATTTTAAAATAATAAGCCGTTATAATTTCACTTTATAGCGGCTTTTTTATTTTATATATTTCATATAAATTGAAAAATTCTAAATAAAATTATTAACTTTTAACAAAAATATTTATATAAATGTTATATTATACAAACAAATTTACGATAAAAAGAGGAACATCAATGAATATAAAATCGGTATATTTAAAATATATTATAATTCTAATTTTTACTATAGTATACACTTCTTTTGCTCAGAATAATAATTTATTTAATTTAAACAAACTTGATTCATTGAACAGCAATCCTAAAATTGATTTTATTTTGGATACAAATGATAATAAACTAATAGTAAAAGCAAATATACCTAATAATTACTATGCATATTTGGATTCAAAAATAGCAAATAAAATTCTTTTCTTTGCAGATAATAAACAAATAAATACAACATATCCTGAAGGTGAAAAATATCATGATGATATAATAATAAAAGGAGAACAAATATTTATATTGAATGATATTGATATAAATAATATTAATTTTATAAAATCTACATATCAATTATGTTCAATAAAAGATAATGTATGTTTAGCTCCGCAGAGTGAAGTCTTTTATGGAGAGGAAATTGATATACCTGATAATTCTTCTGTCATATCTAATGTATCAGATGAAAAACCTGAAAATGCAAGCTCAATAGAAAACTATATAAAAGGAAGTAATAATATATTTATCACTTTAATTTTGATATTTGCAGCAGGACTTGCATCCGTTTTACTTCCTTGTACTTATCCACTTCTTTCAATAACAGTATCTATTTTGGGTAATACTAATGGTTCGGATAATAATAAAAAATCTAGTGTATTTGCTTCACTTTTATTTGCATTGGGTGTAATTACAACCTATACTCTTTTGGGTGCTATAGTTTCTGTAGCTGGTTTTGCCTTTCATAAAACTATACTTTTTGGAAGTCTTGGATATAATCCTATAGTATTAACTATATTAGTATTACTATTTTTATATTTCACTTTTTCAATGGCTGGATTCTATGAAATGAAAACTCCTAGTTTCTTACAGTCAGCAAAAACAAATGCATACAGCAAAAAAAATCAGTCGGTATTTCATAAGTATATAATGGGACTTCTTGCAGGAATAGTTGCAACTCCTTGTGCTGCTCCTATAATAGCAGTTATTTTGGAAATAGGTTTTTTAAATCCTGTATTTGCTACTCTTTATATGGCTGTTTATGCTTTGGGCTTTGCATCTGTATTATTCGTGCTTGGAACATTCGCTTCAATACTTACAAAAATGCCTAAAGCTGGAAGCTGGATGGTTTATGTTAAATATATATTTGCATTCCTAATGATGATAATAAGTTTCTATTATGCTAATATACTTTTCGGTGTGATAGGATTTGCTAAAATAAGTTATATACTTGCTTCTGCTACAATATTGTTATTTACATTATTAGTTTACATATTAAAGAGAAAATCTTTAGTATTAAGTGCTTTAGAGATAAAAATATTTGTAAGTATATTGATATTATCTATAGCATTGGGCTGTACTTACGGATTTATAAAACAAAAAAGTGAAGTTTCTAATCATGTATCATACGCTGAGGCATTGGAACTTTCAAAACAGAGCAATAAACCTATCTTAATAGATTTCTCTGCTGTTTGGTGTGCTAACTGTTATGAGCTTAAAGAGAAAGTATTTGTAAATGAGGAACTTAAAAAGTTTATAGATGATAATTTAATTTTCACTGAAGTTGATGTTGATAAATACAAAAATATTTCTGATGAATATAATGTTAAATGGCTTCCTTGGATAATACTTATAGACAAAGATAAAAATATATTATACACAAAGAATTCATTTTCAAGTTTCGATGATAAAATGGCTTTGAGTATAAAAGAAGATTTAGAGAAAATAATTAATAAATAAATTTTATAAATATTTTAAAGCAGAGTTTTATTACTCTGCTTTACTCATAAAAAGAATTTGCAAATAATAATGAAAAAGATATTTTAATACAAAGTCATATATTAAATGAAAAATATTTATATGATTATTAAATAAATAATAAATATTTTAATTATATGGAAAAGAGATAAAAATGATGAAAATAAAGCACAGTTCATAACAGGTTTTTATTCAATGCAAAATGATGATTACTCACAATTTATGATATTGCTTCATCAGGAAATTATATGACAATAGAAGCAACTAATGATGATATGTATATTATTATACATTCATGATAGAAAATAATGATTTTTATTTAGATAAATTTTCTATATAAAAGTATAATCTGTCAGATATTAATGAAGAAAAAAAGAAGAGCATTATTATAAACAGATACTAATAAATTTAATCATACCAACAGAATAAAAGCTATTGATTTAGAAAAAGGTTTCTTTAGTAATTTAATAGAAGAATACAATAAATAAAAAATGATAAAGGGATTTAGTTTTTAATTAACTCAAATCCCTTATATTAAAATTAATTATAATTAAAAAATTAAATTTTCTCT
Organism: Brachyspira sp.; assembly: GCF_029258575.1. Classification (GTDB taxonomy): domain Bacteria; phylum Spirochaetota; class Brachyspiria; order Brachyspirales; family Brachyspiraceae; genus Brachyspira. The sequence goes on from NZ_JARHYI010000065.1 coordinate 23,755, forward strand.
CCATTCTCTATTTTTGTAATCAAATCAACTCTCCTAGCATGTCTTCCTCCTTCATATTCAGCGTCAAGCCATTCTTTCACTATCATTTTAGCCAAATCAACACCTACAACCCTAGCACCAAAAGCTATTATATTAGAATTGTTATGTTGTTTGGAAAGTTTAGCAGAATAAGGCTCACTGCAAACTGCCGCTCTTATACCTTTAACTTTATTTGCAGCAAGTGAAATGCCAATACCTGTACCGCATATTAAAACACCGCATTCACATTCTTTATTTACAATAGCATCAGCAACCTTTTTTCCGTATATAGGATAGTCAATGCTTTCTGCAGTATGTGTACCAAAATCTTTTACTTCATGTCCCAATTCTTCTAAATATTTTATTATATCTTTTTTTAATTCAATAGCTGAATGATCACAGCCTATAGCTATTTTCATAATTTTAACCCTCTAATAGTTTTTGATATTATAATATATATATCATAAAATACAATGCATTAATATTTTAATATCCAAAATATAATTAGCTTAAATATTCAAATTTTTTATATACACTATTTTTTTATTTTTTATAGTTTATAATAACATATATAATAAATAAAAAATTAAGGAACTTTATAATTATGAATAATAATTTAAATGAATATAGAAAATTTTTGTCCAATGATATAATAAAAACATGTATTAGAATGCAAAAAGACGGTATTAATCAAGGAACATCTGGAAATGTTAGTGTGCGTTTTGAAAATGGAATGCTTATTACACCTTCAAGTATGCCCTATGATATTATGAAAGCTGAAGATATTGTTTTTGTTGATTCTAATGGTAATGCAGAATCAGGAAAAAGACCTTCAAGCGAATGGAGATTTCATTTATCTATATTGAATGATAATCCAGATTTTAATTGTGTTATACATAGTCATTCTATATATTCATCTATAGTTTCTATGATGGGAGTAGATTATATACCAGCTATTCATTATATGATTGCAATTGCTGGAGGAAAAATTATACCTTGTGCTGAATATGCTACTTATGGTACAGAAGAACTTTGCAATAATATATCAAAGGTTATGAAAGGATATAAAGCTTGTATTATAAAAAATCATGGACTTGTTATATCTGATTCTAATATAGAAAAAGCTTATGGGGTATTAGTGGAAGTTGAAAATATTGCAAGAGAATTTGTGGAGCTTAGTAAAATAGGAAAGTATACCGTATTGCCTGATGAAGAAATGGATATAATACTTAAGAAATTTGGAAATTACGGACTTAATGTACAAAAATAATTTTTATATTTTATTTACAAAAAGAAAGTGAATTTTGAGATGAATATAAAGATACTACTTTTATGATAGGCTCTCCAGATTTTTTGGGTTCTAGTAATGTGTATTGCTTATAAGGATATTGAAACGGTATATATTGAAAAATAAAAAATAGTTATAAGAATGAAAATTTATTAAAATGAATTGGAGCATTATAAGAATCTAATTAAAGAGAAAATCTATTGGCAAATTAAAAGTAAGATATGAAAAAGAACAGGGTGAGGAGGTTCTGAGTTTTTGCTTTCTGATATTGTAGGTAATAATTACAAAGATGATGATTTGAATAAAATACCGAAAGAATATTTAGAACCAATATATTATAATGATGATGTACTTTGAGATTTCTTATATATATAATAGAAATAAGTCCTTTATAATTCCAAAATTTTAATTATGTTTATTTAGATAAATGTATAAAATGTATTGTAGATATAAAATATGTTATAGTGTATAATAACTATTATTAATAAATATCTTTAATTATAATATTGACATTTTCTAACATATAAGTAAAATATTTGTAAAAAAATAAGTTTTTATAGATTTAGTATTATGATGAGAAGTATCATAAAGTCCAAAATAGATAGACTTACAGTAACAAGAACCGATTTGAATTTTAAAGATTCAATAACAATAGATGAAGCTTTATTAGACAAATCAGATATAATGGAAGGTGAGA
>NZ_JARHYI010000097.1 GCF_029258575.1 Brachyspira sp.
ATTAAAAAAATTTGATGGTATAGAAACTTGGGATGTATCTAATGTAGTAAATATGGAACGTATGTTTGAAAGAGCATTAGGTTTTAATCATAATATTGAAAGCTGGGACGTTTCTAATGTTAAAAGCATGTATGAAATGTTTTATAATGCTAAAAATTTTAATCAGCCTTTAGACAAGTGGAATGTATCTAATGTAACAAATATGAAAGATATGTTTAGTAATTGCACTAATTTCAATCAGGACATAAGTAATTGGAATGTTTCAAATGTAAAAGATATGTCGAGTATGTTCTGGAATGCTGAAAAGTTTAATCAAAATATAAATAATTGGGACGTTTCTAAAGTTGAGAATATGAGTTTTATATTCAGCGGCTGCAAAAAATTTAATCAGCCTTTAGACAAGTGGGATGTATCTAATGTAACAAATATGCAAGATATGTTTAACAATTGCTGCAATTTTAATCAGCCATTAGATAAATGGGATGTTTCTAATGTTGAAGATATGTCTGAAATGTTTTTTGGTGCTTCATCATTTAATGGAAATATTTCAAATTGGAATGTTTCTAATGTAAAAGATATGTCATTAATGTTTTACAATGCTGAAATATTTAATCAGGATTTGAATAATTGGAATACAAGTAATGTGTATTCAGTACGTTCTATGTTTGAAAATGCTGTATCTTTTAATGGCGATATTTCAAATTGGAATGTATCAAGTGTTGTATATATGAGCGGAATGTTTTTAGGAACAGAAAGTTTTAATCAGGATTTGAATAATTGGAATGTTTCTAATGTAGCAAACATGTCTTGTATATTTTATAAAGCTTCTTCCTTTAATAAAGAGAATATAAAAAAATGGCAGTTTAATAATGTTAAGAATATACATAATATGTTTGATGATATACCTTTATACATCATATTTAAAGTTTATTCAAAATTGAATAGTAAAAAAGCATTAGAAGAACTTAAAGAATATACATTAAATAAAGATGTTAAGGAAGTTTATTTAGAAGCCTTAAAATATTATCGCAAATGCGTTGCAGAATTAGTAAAGATTTATGAAAATACTTATTATGATGAATTAAAAGAACTTATTGATAGTAAAGAAGATATTATAAAAGAGTATAAAAAATTAGAAAAAACAGAGAAAAAAGAAAATAAAAAATTAAATAAAGATACTAAAGATAAAATTACAATGCATCGTCCCAAAAACAAAGATGAATTAATTAAACTAATAGCAGAGAAAACAAAATTTGATAAAATAGACACTTCTTTAGTAACAGATATGAGTTTTCTTTTTAAAAATTCAAAATTAAGAAAGTTTGACGGTATAGAAACTTGGGATGTATCTAATGTAACAAATATGGCATGTATGTTTGAAGGAGCATTAGGTTTTAATCATAATATTGAAAGCTGGGATGTTTCTAAAGTTGAGAATATGAGTTTTATGTTCAGCAACTGCAAAAATTTTAATCAGCCTTTAGATAAATGGAATGTATCTAATGTAAGAGATATGTTTTCAATGTTCTCCGGCAGTGTTTTTAATGAGCCTTTAAATAGTTGGGACGTTTCTAAAGTTGAGGATATGGGTTCTATGTTTCACTATTCTAGCAGATTTAATCAGCCTTTAGACAAATGGAATGTATCCAGTGTAAAAAATATGTCATCAATGTTTGAGTATGCAAAAAATTTTAATCAAAATATTAATGATTGGAACGTGTCTAATGTCGAAGATATGGGCGGGATTTTTTGGGGCTCAGGAATGAAAGCTAATCCTCCTTCTTGGTTAAGATAGTGTGAGTTATATGTTTGAAAGCTCTAAAAATTTTAATAAGCCTTTAGATAATCGGAATACTCTAAAGTTGAGAATATGAGAAGTATGTTTGATAATGCTGAATATTTTAATCATAATATAAATAATTGGAAGTATCTAATGTTGTAGATATGAGATGTATATTTTACAGTTATGATAGCTTTAATCAAAATTTAAATGATTGAAATGTTTCAAAGGTTGAAGATATATCTTAAATATTTTTTAATGCTTGCTCATTCAATGCAGATATTTCCATTTGCAATACATCTAATGTAAAAGATATGAATTGTATGTTTTCGTATACTGAAGTTTTTAATTGTGATATTTAAAATTGGAATACTTCTAATGCTTAAAGTATGAATTATATGTTTGACGGTGCTTATTTTTTAATCAGGATTTAAATAATTGGGATCTTAACAAAGTAAAATATATGTTTTTTTATTTCATAATGCTGATTATTTTAAATATAACAATATTATAAATTGGAGTTTTTAAAGAGTTAGGGATTTTGATATGATATTTAATATTATACATTGAGAGGTATTATTAAAAATTTGCTGTTCCAGTAATACTAAATATTGTTTAGAAAAACTTAATTTATATTTTGACAATAATGATAAAAAAGAGTTCTATAAATTGGCTTTGAAATATAATAAAAATTCTGTTTTAGAGTTGATCAAAAAATAGAAAATATGCATTATGAAGAATTAAAAGAACTTCTTGACAGTAAAGACTAAATAAAAATATTGACTAAATAAAAATATAATAATAAAATTGATTATTGAGTTATTAAAATTTATTATAAATATAATGGCGGAACAATGAGCAAGAAAAAAACTTTACCTAAAAACTTTGAAGAATTATTAAAAGAAAATGATATTGAAAAGATTAAAAAAGAATTATATAAATGTGAAGCAAATGCTTACGGAGGATATTCTAAATTTAATGCATTAGCTTTTAATGATATTACAGAAGAAACAGCTAGGTATTTAATAGAAAGAGGTGCAGATATCAATTATAAAGATATATATAAAAATACTCCTCTTCATCATCATTGCAGTTCAATAAAAAATAATATAGATTTGATTATAGAATTGGGTGCCGATATAGAAGCTAAAAATTATGAAGGACAAACACCTTTGCATTATGCTGCTTATCTTTTTAAAACTGATAATGTAGAAAAATTATTGAAATATAATCCTAATGTTAATACTAAAGACAATTCTAAACATTCTATATTAGAAACTATTCTTCAAATATGCAGAAATGGAGATATTGCAGATACGGTTAAAATATCCGAATTATTATTGAATGCAGGTTTAATCATAGAAAATAAAGAAAAAATAAAAAAGTATGTTACTAATATTGGAAAGAATTTTGAATTTTATAGGGTGGATATAAATAAAGATTTTATTGATGATTTGGATAAGGCATTAACTAAATTATATAATTTATTTGATACAGAACCAGTGCCTAGAAAAAATATTTATGACGGAGTTTCTCCTATAATTCCAACTTCTAAAAAATGGCAGAATATCCATAAAGAATTATGGGAGCTTCTTGTTCCAGGAAGAGTATATGCTTCTACATTGCAGGGAGAGGTGATAAGAATAAGTGGAAAAATGAGTTATGAAATACTTGATAATGGTGCTGTTAATTGGAATAAAGATTATAGAACAATGCTTAATTCATTTATAGAATATATATCCTCTTATAATACTTTGGAAGAAAAATATATAAATGAATTAAAAGAATTATCAAAAGGTATAACTGAACAATCTGAAAAGGAAATAGAAAAACTTCAAAAATATGCTGTTAAATGGGTATTATTAAATCCTAATCCTATAAAATACGAAAGTGTTAAATATAAAATATAAACTTTTTCTAAATCCCCGCCCCTACTCTTTTCTGCTATAGTTGTTATATAAATTTTTTTATTTATTTTCTATTATAATAGATTTTTTTAATCCCACCCAAGCTTTATTTATATATAGAATTTCAATTAACGCACGAAGAAATATAATTCATAAATAAATGTATTTGTCAATAAATCTAATTTTTTATAATACTTTATTACCCGTGCGTATAAATGATAAATAAAATAAAGTATATAAAATAGATAATATATAGGCATTATAACTTTATACATGATTGTATATATTAAGAGAGGCGAATTTATGGGCTTTGAACAAAACTTGAAAAATACTATGAGAACTCTAATATAAGAGATGATATAAAGAAATGCGAAGCTGCAAATGATATTAGTAAAATATAACTATTATTATTTTTATAATAAAGATGAGTTTTTAAAAAATTATTTTTCTATAGAAGATGATACATTTAAAAAAGATACGATAAATATTTATATTGGAGAGTATTTAAAATTTATTAGCTCATAGTAATACATATAAAGCTAAAGATAAATTCTTCAATTCAATAAATTATCCAAACCACTTTGCATTCATAGCAAAATATTTTAATAAATACTTTCATTATAAATTCTTTAATGGGGAGAGAAATTTATATTTGAATCATAAAAAAGATTTTTATAGATAGTTCAGCCCATAGAATAGCTTGATTTCAAATATGGAGATATTACACATAAAGATATAAGCGAAGATAAAATTCATTCATTCAACTACCAAACAATAAAGGCTGGTATATTGATATCGCTTGCAAACAAATGCGAAATAGCTATAGGGTATTTATCTATAATAAGATCAATTACAGAATCAAGTGTTCTAAATAACTCAACTAAAGAACTTAGTGCTATATTACCAACAGATTTTGCAACTTTCGTCCCAATATGAATAAGTGTTTCTGTTCCTTGTCCATACTCACCAAAAGTAAATATACTATTATAATAACTAAAAGTAATATTAATAATAATGTAAATAAAATCTTCATCACATTGCTGGCATCAATTAGAGCCAATACTAATCCAATATCTAATAATATAAATTTACTTATACTAACAAAGTTATACATTCCTTTATCCGAATCATAAGTAGGACGTTCTGTAAAATTGATAATTACTATTAATAAAAATAAAATATCATCAAATATTCCATCTATAAAATCAATAGGAGTTAATATATATACTATTAAAAATATAAGTGGTACTACTACCATATATATTGGAACTTCGTAATTTTCTTCAATAATCCTCCTAGACAAAAATGCTAATACTGTAGTTATTACAATTGATAATACTATTCCCATATAATTCTCCTTAAAAATTAATTTGCAGCAACCTTGAAAACTAAAACGACTAAGAGAACTACTATTAAAATCCCTATTCCTCCAACTATTAAAAGTCCCCATTTCAAAAATTTTACTATACCCATTAATGAACTATTAGCATCAAGAATCCCATTCTGTATACCATTAAGTCCTCCTACAATTAGAAATAAAGCATCTTCAAACCACCCCACAATAGGAAGTACATCAGGTACTAAATCTACTGGAGAAACAGTGTATATGATTGCTAATATTAAAGGTATCCAAGGTCCTATTCCAGATTGTGCTGGTTGATTAGAATTATCATTATAATTACTCATAAAAAACTCCTATCTTTTAATATGTATAAAAATTATTTATCTTTTTCCATCTAGCAATATTTTTTTTATTTCTTCATATTTATTTTACCAATTAAGTAAATACTATAATATTTATATGTCAATATCTTATGTCTTTATATAAAAGATATTATTTTATTTTTATTAATACGCACAGTAAATAGATTAAAAATTTAAACTAGTTAATAATTCAGTTCATTTTATCGACTAGTTTTTTATTTATGATGCGGTTTCTATGATAAAAATTTAAATAACACTAGGGCGGGTGCTTTTTAATTCTATTTAAATAATAAAAAAAGAAAAGCTAAAATTAGAAATTAAATTAATAAAGAATAATGGGCGGGGAATGAAAATAAATTTTAAAACTTTATTCACATACCCCACCCTTTAGATTAATCATCTAATTTGAAAATATTGTATTTATTTATTTTTTTATTTTAGTTTAGAAAATAAAATACCCACCCAAGCTTTTATTAATAATTAGCAATGTATTTTCATAAAAAAAATTTGTTTATTAAGTAGTTATTAGGCATCAATTAAAACTTCAGCTCTTCTATTTTTGTATAGAGAAAAAGAAACCATCAATGTTACAACTTCACTTATAGGTAAAACTAATACCAAACCAATAAACCCAAATATATTTGGAAGAGTCAATACCAATAAAATAGGCAAAATCATACTTCTCAAGGCAGCAACCATTGCAGAAGCTCCAGCCTTTTGAACAGATGTATAATATGCACTCATTATGACATTTATTCCCACACCTACAAATGTAGGTATAGAAGTCCTCACAAAAAATAAAGCATCTTTAAATGTTTCATCATCAACTTCTTTTAAAAGCATATTAACAAGAATATTAGGATTAATTAAAAGTATGATAGAAGCGAGTATCGATATTGAAGAAATCAGTGATATAGATATCTTCAAAAAATCTTTCATTCTATTTTTATTTTTAGATCCATAAGAAACGCTAACCAAAGGCTCCAATGCCTCTCCTACAGAATAAGCAAGCATTATAAAAAACATTATAGCATAATTGGCAACAGAATAAGCAAGTATTCCCCTATTACCTGAAATATTATAAGCAGTGATATTAAAAAGCCAAGGTATAAGACCAGAAGAGAAATTACTCAAAAATTCAGAAAATCCATTAAATGCAGCTTTAAGTATATATATCCAGCCTCCATATACTTTGATTATTTTTAATCTGCAATTAGGTTTGAAGAAATACAAAAGCCCCATAATAAAAGCTATTATTTGTGCTATTGCAGTAGCCCAAGCAGCTCCAGCAACACCAAAATGAAATACAACAATGAAAATAGGATCCAATATCATATTAACCATAGATGATATTATAAACATAGAAGAAGCAAATCTAGGAGAACCATTAAGCCTTACAAATTGACTAAGTACATAAGCCATACCCCAAAAAAATGTAGCAACTAAAACTCCTTCTATATATTCTAATGATAATTCATAAACATTTCCATGTGCCCCAAAAATGGGAAGAAGTCTTTCTCTAAATATATATGCTATGAGAAGAGGAATACTTGCTATAGTAAAAACTACAATTAAAGTTTGAGTAAATATTAAATTAGCCCTTCTTATATTATTTTCTCCTATACATTTACCAGCAAGAGCTACTGAACCTATTGTAAGCATAACATAAATACCGAAAGATAATGCCGTTATAGGCCATACTATATTAATAGCTGTAAAAGCATCGGAAGATATAAAATGAGCAACAAAAAATCCATCTACAAATACGGCAGCACTGCCCATTATCATACCTAATATACTTGGTATTGCAAATTTTGAAAATAAATTAATACTTGTGTTTTCTATTAAAGTTTTATTATTAAGTTCCATATTTTATTCCTTTAATTGTCAAGGTAATAAAAGAATTATTATAAAATTATTAAAAAATAAAAAAACAAGAGCAATAATAAATATCACTCTTGTTTTATATTCTAAAATTTTATTTTTTATTAAGCATTCTTTAAATTTTGTACTGCATTTACTTTCTCATCAGTGATAGCTTTAGTAGGACATTTAGCTATACTTTCATTTGTCACGGAATAATCTTCATAATTAACGATAGCAAGATAATTATCAATTTTCATACCGCCATCTTTAGTATTTTTAACACATATGCTACATCCTATACAAGCTCTATCACAAGCTTTTTTAGCAACAGGACCTTTATCTTTAGATTTACAATAAACATGGAAATTTTGAGATACAGGGTGAATTTCTATAAGTTTCTGAGGACAAGCTTTAACACAAGCAGTACATGAAACACAATTATCCTCAACTATAACAGGCATTCCAGTTTTCTCATCTTTTATGATAGCACCAAACTCGCAAGCTTTCATACAATCATAAAATCCAACACATCCATAAGAACATTCCTTATTACCACCTGCCATAACAGCAGAAACACAAGTATCAGCACCGCTATAAACTTTATTTGATTTAGCTATACCTTCATGTCCATGACAGAAAATATAAGCTCTTGTTCTTTCTTTTTGAGGAGGAGCAACCTTACCTAAAAAATCGGCAACCATAGCAGCAGTATCAGCACCGCCTACATAACAGCCGTCTACAGGAGCTTTATCATCAACTAAAGCTTTAGCAAACTGAGCACATCCTGGGAAACCGCATCCTCCACAGTTAGCACCTGGAAGTTTAGCAGTTAACTCAGTAACTCTCTCATCAACTTCAACTCTAAAAATCTTTGAAGAAAATATTAATAAAACAGCCAATATCAAAGCTATTAAGCCTGAAGATATTGAAGCTACTAAAACTGATGTAATCATTCTATTATCCTTATAAAACTTCTAGCAATATCTAATCATATCTTAATTATACCAGAGAAACCATAGAAAATAAGAGCAAGTATGCCTGCAGTAATGAAAGGCATAGCAGGACCTTTAAAAGCTTCTGGTATATCAGCAGTTAATAAACGTTCTCTTATACTAGCCATAATAACTAAAGCTAATGTAAAACCAACACCCGCACCTAAAGCAAATACTATATTCTGAATAAAATTATATTTATATAAAACACCAAATAAAGCCAAACCTAATACACAGCAGTTAGTAGTAATAAGAGGTAAATATATACCTAAAGAAAGATATAAACTTTCACTAGTTTTTCTTACAACCATTTCTACAAATTGAACCAAAGCAGCAATAACGATAATGAAAAGTATAGTTTGAAGGAATTCGATTTTAAAAGGAACTAATATATAATACTGTATCATCCAACTAACAGCAGCAGTTAAAACAAGTACAAATGTAACGGCAATACCCATACTAACAGCTGAATCTAATTTGTTGGATACGCCCAAGAAAGGACATATCCCTAAAAATTTAGTTAAAACGAAATTATTAACCAAAACTGTAGCTATAAATAATAAAATTAAATTAACCATTAACCTTACCTCCTCTAGCATCTATAGCTCTTTTAATAGCAATTAAAATTCCTAATGTGAAGAAAGCACCAGGAGCCATAATCATAACAACCCAAGGAGTAGTAATTTGATTATATGCATTTAAAGCAAAAGGCATAGAAGACTCAAAAAAACCTCTTAAAGTACCTACTATATCAAAGCCTAGCCAAGTACCATTTCCTAAAATCTCTCTAATAGAAGCAAGTAATGTTAATGAAATGAAGAAACCTACACCATTACCCAAAGCATCGAAAATACTAGGAACGATACCATTTTTATTAGCAAAAGCCTCTGCTCTTCCTAATATAATACAGTTTACAACTATAAGTGGTATATACGGACCTAATGCCAAAGATAGAGTATAAAACTTAGCTTTCATAACGATATCAGTTAAAGTAACGAAAGCTGCTATCACTACAATGTATCCCATAATTCTAACTTCATTAGCGTATATTTTCTTAATAAGAGAAATTAATGCTGAAGAACAAACAAGAACGAATATAGTTGCTGCTGACATACCTATAGCATTCATTACACTGCTTGTTACTGCTAAGCTAGGACACATACCAAGAACCTGAACGAAAGTTGGATTATTTTTCCAAACACCTTCCATAAATACTTGAGAATTTTTCATAATAATTAACCTTGATTTAATTAAGATTATAATTCATAATTTTAACATAAACAGATTTTTTTTCAAGCATAATTATGAATATATAATGGTTATATCTAATTTTTTCTAAAAAGGTATCATTTATTCATATTATCTTTATTTAATTTGAAAAAAGACATAGCATCTTCTAATTTAATGGATAAACACTACAGCTCTCTAGAAATTTCTCTCACATCTTAAGCAAATTTGGTATTATTTTTATAACTTTCCTCTATCATAATATTAATATATGACTATTAACAGAATTTCTAGCCAGTATTTTTGCAATGTCAAATATATATTTACCTCTTTAGTCAATTAAAATCTAATAAACATAATTTACTTAAATAAAACTAGGGTGGGCAGCTAAAATTTCTTAATTGAGCATTAAAAAAAAATTAAATAAAAATTTCAAAATGAATAAAAAATATATTGGGTGGGGAATTAGAGTAGATTTAAAACATATTTACACCCCCACCCTTTTGCATTTACTGCTTTAATTTTTAATTATAACTTTTATTTATTTTTTAGCTTAATTAGAAATTATAGCCCCCACCCAAGTTTTTATTAGAAATATAAATTTACTAACCGCACGTTTAATGCATTAAGCTATATAATGGGATAAAAAATATAATTGAGTTAAATTTATAATTTCACTCTGCGTGCGTAACTAAATATAAGCAACTAAACTATTTTAATTTACATAATAATATTAACATAATATTGGAAAGTATTTTTGTAGAAACCTGAAGAAAAAAAATTTATTTTCCTAAAAAAAAATTAATAATTAAAAATCGATAACCGATAATAAATGTGTGTTCAGGGAAGAATACATACAAATAATTCATGGAGGAACCATATGGTTATCAACAATAATATAAGTGCTATAAATGCACAACGCACTTTAAAATTCCGCCAAGTAGATCTTAAAAAAGATGCTGCTCAAATTTCTAGCGGTATGAGAATCAATCAAGCTGGAGACGATGCTTCTGGATTAGCAGTATCTGAAAAAATGAGAACTCAGATCCGTGGTTTACGTATGGCTGAAAGAAATACTCAAGACGGTATATCTTTCATTCAAACAACAGAAGGATACTTAGAAGAAACTACTAACATTCTTCAAAGAATCCGTGAATTAGCTATACAAGCTGCTAACGGTATCTATACTGATGAAGACAGACTTTATGTACAAATCGAAGTTTCTCAATTAGTAGATGAGATCGACAGAGTTGCTTCACAAGCTCAATTCAACAAGCTTAACATGTTAACAGGAAGATTTGCTAGATCTACAGGTGAAAATACTCCTACAGCTTCTATGTGGTTACACATCGGTGCTAATATGGACGAAAGAAAAAGAGTTTATATTGGTACTATGAACAGCCAATCTCTTGGACTTAAAAACCCAGTTGGACCAGCTACTACAGCTACATTCATAAGTGTTTCTAGCCCAGCTAAAGCTAATGGTGTTATCGGTATGGTAGATGAGGCTCTTCTTAAAGTATTGAAGCAAAGATCTGACTTAGGTGCTTATCAGAACAGATTAGAAATGACAGCTCAAGGCTTAATGGTTGGATTCGAAAATATGCAGGCTTCTGAAAGCAGAATCCGTGATACAGATATGGCTGAAGCTTCAGTTAAACTTGCTAAAGACCAGATTCTTAACCAAGCTAACTTGTCTATGCTTGCTCAGGCTAATCAGTTACCACAAGGTGCTCTTAGATTATTACAATAATTAATATTGCTTTAATTTTGTAATATTAACCATATTAAAGGGGGACATTCTCAAAAAGAATGACTCCCCTTTTTATTTTAAGACTTTTGATTTTAAATATATAAAATCATCATCACTTATGCATTAATAACAATATTAAACTGTTTAGATATTTCCCTTTTTATTACACTCAAATACTGTGATACAGCAGACTGTGTTACATTAAGTATTGAAGCCAATTCCTCCTGAGTCTTTCCCTCAGAAAATAACTTCATTATCATTTTTTGTTTTGGTGTAAGTATGGCTATTATTAAATTTGATACTCTACTATATTCACTCTCTGTCAAAGCATTATAATAAAGTATATTATCCAAATCATCATTAGTTAATATACTCTCTCTGCTGTCTACCCTTTCAAAATTAATTTTCCTAGTACCTAAACTTTTATTAATCTCCTTTAAAACATCATTACAAAGTTTTTTACAAGTGTCATATTTAGGGCATAAATTGCACATTCTTATCAATACTCCTTTAAAATATCTAATATACTATCCAAAACTTCAGGCTTATAATTTAGCGTATCAATATCATCTAACTGACTTATAGCATTTTTTATATCAACACGCATTATAACCCACTCTTCCCAATTAGTTTTTTTATTGTAAAAATAATCATCCTCCTTTATATTATCTAATATATTTTTGATTAGTTTTTTGTAATAAAGTGTACTTTGAAATGATTTCATTACTCTCTCCTACAACAGTATATTTTTATACTGTATAAGAATACTATATATCTGATACAAATTTATTACAACCCACTATAGTATATTTTTATACAATATAAATAGTTTTTTTATTTTTTAATCAATAAATTATACATTTACAACAAAAAAATATATTTATTTTAATGATTTTTAATAATTGAATGACTATACAGAAGTTAGAATATAAAAAAGGTTTACAAAAAGCATAAGACTAATTGTAAACCTTTAATAATCTATTTATTAGCTAAAGATTAATTATTTAGCATACTGACCTACAGATTCTCTGACATAATCATTAATTGAAGATGTAGAATTCATACTATCTTTAGCAGAACGCACGAAGAACTCTAAACGATTTATAGTATTAACTTCACTAGCACCTGCATCCATATCCAAATAAAGAAGATTTAAATTAGGATATCTAGTTTTAAGTCTAGTTTCAATACCTCTAGCTATGATATGATTAGCAATACAACCAAAAGGCTGAAGACAAAGTACATTATTAACTTCCTCTTCTGCAAAAGTAGCTATTTCACCAGGAAGAAGCCAAGCCTCTCCAAACTGATTAGTCATAGCAGTAACTTTAGCAGCATTTTCAGCTATTTGCCTTATATGGTGTATAGGTCTGAAACCTCTAAATTTGGACATTATATCATTTATAGAATTAACTCTAGCATCTAAAACTTTTTCTGATAATTTAGAGCCGTAATATCCTAAAAATGAAACATCTCTAGCATTAGTTTCTTTATTTACCTGCTCACTTATAACCTTCTGTACAAAGAAGTCAAATATAGGAGGAACTATTACTTCGACACCTTTAGACATAAGCCAATCGCAAACATCACCATTAGCAAAATTATTATATTTTACATATATTTCACCGACAAATCCAGCTTTAGGCAATTCAAGATCATTAATCTCTATAGCATTAAACTCTGAAACAGCCTGTTTTAATAATTTATCAGTATCTTTTAGGGAGAAATCTTTAGGATGCAAATCTATATATTTATTAGCAAGTGCCAAAGCATCACCCTTTCTAACCTCCCTTACAGCAGTATAATAATACATTCTTGATATAGCATCAGCATAAGGCATAGCAACTACACCCTCTTTCATAAGATCTATTTTTGAAATCTTAAATCCAGGCTGATCATTATTAACTGTTAAACCTACTGTAATAACAGGAATATCTGAATATCCAGCATTAATCAAACCTCTTTTTATAAGAGAAGCATAATTACTAGCTCTGCATTGTCCACCTGTTTGAGTAATACCCGCAGCTATTTTATCAGGGTCGTATTTTCCACTTTGTACAGCTCTTATAATATCTCCCACTATGATAGTAGCAGGATAACATATATCCTGATTAGCATATCTTAAACCTAATTCTACAGATTCAACATCAGGTTCAGGTAAAGAAATAGTTTCATAACCACTTCTTTCAAGTAAAGTTAATATCATAGGATCATAGAAATAACCGAATTTAGGTACAAGTATTGCACGTCTGTCATTTTTCTCATATTTCTTAGTTATAACACGTTCAGAATGTTCATTAGGAATGAAATCTCCTTTCATTTTCATACTTTCTATCATAGAACGTATTCTAAGTCTTATACTTCCAGGACTTGATATTTCATCAACTTTTACCAAAGTAGGATTCTTTCCATAAGCATTGAGTATAGATTTTATTTCATCAGAAGTAGTTGCATCAGGACCACATCCAAAACTATTTATCTGTACTACTTCAAGTTTTATATCCTTTTGAACAGCAGCCCATAAAGCAGATTTAAACATCTTATTAGGATAAGCCCATTGAGTAAGAACCTGAACATCTGAAAGAGATTGATCCACATCAAGACCATCTTCTGTAAGAACATTAATACCAAATGAAGCTATAGTTTCAGGTATTTTATGATTGATTAAAGGGTCTATATGATAAGGTCTGCTAACTATAAGTATTGTAGGAGTTTGAGTTTCTTTAGCATATTCTATTATCTTTTTACCTTCTTTCTTTAACTCCTCTTTTATTCTTGCCTGTTCCTGTAAAGCCATTTTAAAAGCTCTGTTAAAATCTTTTTTATCTATTCCTAAAACTTTAACAAAATAAGCCTTACAACCTTTATATAATAAATCTTCATTTAAGAAACTTATAGCAGGAGCATCAAAAGGTATGCCATATTTTGTTAATGGACTTATAGAACTGTCTATTACATCAGGATAACCTGTAACAACAGGACAGTTATAGCTATTAACACTTCCATCATCTTCGCTCTTTTCAAGCACTACTGAAGGATAGAATATTCTATCTACTTTAGATTCTATTAAATCATATATATGTCCATTAGCAATTTTAGCAGGGAAACATATATTATCACTCATCACTGTACCAGAACCTTTTTCAGCAATAGCCATACTTGAAGGAGATGATAATTGTACTCTATATCCGCATTCTACAAGTATAGTAGCCCAGAATGGGAAATTCTGATACATATTAAGTACTCTAGGTATTCCTATAACGCCTTTAATTTCATCTGAAGCAGGTGCTAAAGGTCTGGCAAAAAGCAATGAAAGTTTTTTCTGAGTAATATCCATACCATATTTCTGATTTCCTATACCTTTATTAGAAAATATTCTTTCACATTTATTTCCTGTATAGAATGATTTTAAATCTTTGAATTTTAATCTTGTAACAGTACAAAGATTTTCGCAGCCTTTACAAGTGAGCTGTTTTCTTTCATAATCATTAGCTTCCTGCAAATTATCCAAACCTATAAATGTAGTATCTTCTTCTTTAAGATTATATGTATCTAAAGCAAGTAAAGCACATCCATAAGCTCCCATAAGTTCTGATATATCAGGGCGAATAACTTTTTTATTCAAGAACTTCTCTACAGAACGAAGAACAGCAGAGTTTTTGAAAGTACCTCCCTGAACAACTATATGCTCTCCCAAAATAGAAGTATCTGTAATTTTCAATACTTTAGTGAAACAGTTTAAAGTAACACTCTTAGCAAGTCCTGCAGAAATATCTGCAACTGAAGAACCTTCTCTAAGAGACTGCTTTACTTTACTATTCATAAACACTGTACATCTGCTTCCTAAATCACAAGGGCTTGCAGATTCGCATGCAATATTGGCAAAATCAGCAACCTTATATCCCATGCCACGTGCAAATGTTTCTATGAATGAACCGCATCCAGAAGAACATGCCTCATTAATTTCAATATTTTCTATGATGCCGTCTTTAATAAATATAGCTTTCATATCCTGTCCGCCGATATCAAGTATAAAACTTACATCTTTATCGAAAGCCTTAGCTCCTCTATAATGTGCCATAGTTTCAACAATACCTTCATCCATATTGAAAGCAGCTTTTATTAAATCTTCACCATATCCTGTAACGGCAGTTCTTGCTATATTAATTTTTATATTTTTTTCATCTAATTCTTTTTTTATCTCTGTAAGTCCATCTGTAACTGCACCTACTGGATTACCATTATTATTTCTGTAATGTCTTAATACAACCTGTCCGTCCTCATCTATAATAACGATCTTTGTTGTAGTAGAACCTGAATCTATACCTAAAAATGTATTTTTTCCATTAACAGTTGATACATCAGCAGCTCTTACTTTATTCTTACTATGCTCTTCTTTCCAATCTTCATATTCTTCCTGACTATTAAATAAAGCTTCTCTTGTCTTTGAATTAGTAATTTTTACATCAGCAGAAATATTTTCAACTAATCTTGTAAATTCAGAAACTTTTATTAAAGTCTGCTCCTCTTTTTCACCGAAAGCAGCACCTATTGCAGCAGTTAATTCTGGGTGATCAACTGTATACATATCCTCTTCTGTAGCATCTAAAAGTGTTAAGAATGTTCTTCTTAATTCGGGTAGGAATGTTAAAGGTCCGCCTGTAAATAAGATTTTAGGCTTTATTTCAAAACCTTTAGCCAAAGTATTAACAGTTTGAACTGCAACAGCTTGGAATATACTTTTAGCAATATCTGTTTTAGGTATATCTCTGCTTATAAGCGTCTGAACATCAGTTTTAGCGAATACTCCGCATCTACTTGCCATTGGATAAATAGATGTAGATTTTTCAGCCAATGAAGAAAGTTCTGAAGGATGAACATTAAGAAGTGTAGCCATCTGATCTATAAAAGCACCCGTCCCACCTGCACAGTTTCCATTCATTCTTATATCAGCTTTGAAATTATCATCAAAAACTATGATTTTAGCATCTTCTCCACCTATATCAATCAATGTTCTTCCATAAGGATATATTTTCCTAATAGCAGTAGAAGAAGCTATAACTTCCTGAACAAAACTAATGCCTGTCTTCTCACAAACACCCATTCCTGCAGTACCTGTCATAGCTAGAGAAAGTGTCAAATCTCCATGCATAGCCTGCAAATTTTCAAGTATAGATAATAATGTATCCTTTATATCAGCATTATGTCTGACATAAGTTTTAAAAATCATATTATCATTATCGTCATAAACAACCATTTTTGCAGTAGTTGAACCAATGTCAATACCTGCCTTAAAAAATTTTTCCATAATTATCTCTCCTATTTTTTTAAATTAACTTTATTCTATTATCATATTATTCATATTGACAAATATTACTTTAGATTTATGATTCTTTATACTTTCTTCAGGTATATGCCCATAAGAAAGAATTATTATAGTATCATCTTTTTTAGCTTTATGAACATTATTTCCATTTATGCCTATAATACCAGTATTCCTTATACCTTTAACCACTACAGTTTCAAAACGATTATCATTACTTAAATTAATAACCGATACCCTCTCACCTTCCATTATATCTGATTTGTCTAATAAAGCTTCATCTATTGTTATTGA
>NZ_JARHYI010000105.1 GCF_029258575.1 Brachyspira sp.
CTATCTGATTAGTAGAGATAGTATTTGTATCAGCTATCTGATTAGTAGAGATAGTCTTTATATTACCATAAGTTTGATTAGTATTATAAGTTCCTTCTCTAGTTTCTCCTTTAAGACTAGGTATAATTAATTTCTGACCAGCTCTTATTACACTAGGATTTTTTATAGTATCTCTATTAGCTTCATATATTTTTTTCCATAAATTACCATTTCCATATATGAAATCATAAGAAGCTATACGCCATAATGAATCTGTATTAGCTTTTCTTGATTGAACTATATAATATTGAGGGAATACTGTTCCATCTGATACTACTACAGTTTGTCCATCTTCTGGAAGTACTACATCTCCAGATGAACTTTCCATAGAATTAACCAAGTTAATAACATTTTTTGAATACATTAATGAATCTGAATAATTATTCGCCACTAAACTCTCACCTGCTGAAGATAATGATTTTGAAGCTTCATTATATAAATTAGGCTTAGTATTATTATAACCGTCTTTTTTAGCTTTATCTATAGACTCTTGAGCCTTTGCATAAGCCAATGGTGCTTCTAATCTATCAAGGATACTCATAGCATCTCTTGATTTTGTTAAAGAATTAGTATAATCCCCATTATCTAATAATTGTTTAGACTCATCTCTTAAACCTACAATTTTTGTATCATTATTATCGCCATTGGTTAATACTGATTCATTCATTAAATATTCTCTTCTTAAATCTATAGAAATGATATTATATCCTAATTCAGATTTATCAGATGATTTATTGTATTCAAGCATAGTATTTGTATAGTCATTGCTATTAGTTGCAACATTGAGCATACTATTTGCAGAGTTGATATCAGTAACAGATTCTTCATATAAAGAAGTTGTTAATTCATTGGTATCGCCTCCGATTCCTTTGAATAAACTAAGATTTTTTTCTGCATTTCTTTGACTATTCAATACAAACTCATAAACACCATATTTTAATATAATTTTATCAGAATATTCTTTACTTTGTTTTGAATACCCTATACTTCCATTATAATCTCCAGCATCATGAGCTTCTATTGCTAATTCTCTGTATCTTTGAGCCAATTTATAGTCTTCACTTTCTTTTAAACTTGCGGGCAAATCTGCAGGAAGTTCAGGTGGTAAAATTAACTCATTTGTTTCTTGTGCATACAAAAAACATGATAATACTAAAGTAATAAATAAAAATAATCCCTTTTTCATTTGTAAACTCCAATTTTATAAAGTTATAGTTTATTTAGCAGATTGTGATTTTTCTAATTCATCAACTTGCTTAATTTTTTCTTCAGCTTCTTTTATTCCTCTAGAACTTTCATCATATCTTATTTTAGTTGTAAAGTAAGCTTTATGATGATACTTTTTAGAATTTATGAAACAATTTACAGCTTCTTCATAATTATTAGTACTTAAAGCAGATAATGCATTTATATAATTAAGTTCTGCAAACTCATAATTATCTTTATCAACTCTATATGCTTTTATTTCTTTAGAATATACTCTCTCCATAGATATTTCTTCTTTTAGAGTCTGTGCATACTGCGGTAAGGCATTACTTAATATTAACTGATATGAATTTGATGCTGATGTTAGAAGTTCTTTCACTTTTGCAGGATCTTTATTTTCATCTATAAGTATAATAGCTTCTGAATAATTTACTTCGGCTATATCAAACTCTTCCTTTGAATAATTTTGCAAATCATATCTTATAGTTTTATCCCTTAAAACAGATGCATCTTTATATTCTTTCAAAGGCATTGTTTCTGAACAAGAAAGAATGAAAATAAAACAAAATACTAATGATATAAAAAAGTAGCTTTTAAATTGCATAATCGCTCCAATAATTTTATCTAAAACAGTAATATACTTTTTATATTATATTACTAATGATAAAAGTCAATAGTTTATTAAAAATTTATATTAAAACAAAAAAAGCAAGACAATAAAAATATTATTATCTTGCTCTTTAAATTCAAAATTATAAAATAAAAATATTATTGATTAGTATCGTCGCTAACTACTTCAACATTACCTTTGAAAGTATAAATTAAATTTGTACCTGAAGTAGTAGTGATAGTTAATACATCTTCGTCTAAAGAAACTGTATTAGCACCGCTTAATATTTGTAAATATTCTGTTTCTACTGCCATATCTTCTTCTGGTCCAGCCATTTTAGTAGAACCTAATGCTTTAAATGCAATTTTATCTCCGTCTAAAGAGAACTCTGTAAAATAATTGTTAATTGCAGAATTTCCGCCTATCATATTAGTAGCAGTAAAAGCTATTGTAACTTCTTTACCTTCATACATATTAGTAAGAGTAAATTCTTTACCTACTAAATCTTCAACAGTAATTGCTGCTAAAGGAACTTCTGTTATAGTTGCAGGCTCTGTAGTATTAGTATCTCCAGCAGGAGTAGTTTCTTCTGTATTACCACCACATGATAATACAAAAATTGTTCCCATAATCATGAGAATTGTAGATAATAATTTTTTCATTTTAGTTTCCTCAAAGTTTTATTTTATATAGATTATATTATAATTACATTTTATATCAATGTTACATATAGTAATATTAAATAAAAAAAATAGATTTTTTATATTATTTAAATAAAAATTATTAATTTATATAAAAAAAATCATTTTTCACATGCATCTTTGAAAATTTTTACTATACTTTCATGACCTATTTGATTTGCATAAGTTAATGCTGTTTTTCCAAATTTACTTTTTAAATTTGCACCGTTTTCTAGTAAATTTTTTACTACATTAAAATGTTCGCACTCTGACACATCTATAATGGCTATATTACTTTTTGAAAAGGCATTAATTAATATAAAATGTTAATAAAAAACTGATAAATATACTAATATTTTAGAATTAAGTTTTTTCATAAAAATCTCCTATAATGTATGAAATATATAGAAAAGAAAAACTATATAGGATTTTAGTAAATATTAACAAATAATTTTTATTATATTTTTTAATTATAATTTTTATTTTTTAATTGTAAAGTTACTCTACTTACAAACTCTTTTATATATTGAAAATCTGTAGCAATATTAACTCTTATAAATCCTTTATAATTATCAGAAAACCATTCTCCGAAATCTATTGCAATTTTGCAGTCATCTTGTATAAACTCTTTAACTCTATAAGGATTAACCATTTTTCTTAAATCTATAAAAGGTAAATATGTTCCTTCTAAAGGACTTGTTATTATATCTGGAACTTCTCTTTTTAATTCATCTCTAATATATTCATAATTTCTCTTCAATGTTTTTAATAATCCGTCAAGCCAATCTTCTCCATATCTATATCCAGCTTCTGCAGCAGTCATACCAAGAATATTTAATCCCGATCTATTTATAGTATCTGCATATTTATTATATATTTTTTTCATATCTTCATTTGGTATAATAATATGAGAATTTAAAAGACAAGCCAAATTAAAAGTTTTTGATGCTGAAGTTAATACAATGAGACTATCCATATATTTATCTTTATTTTTCATAGAAAGTGCAGAAATAAAAGGACGAACTCCTAAATTTATATCCTGATGAATTTCATCTGATACAATATATACATTATGTTTTTTGCATATATCAAATGTTTTATCTATCTCTTCGTCAGTCCATACTCTTCCTACAGGATTATGAGGATTGCAGAAAATTATTAATTTAACATTATTTTTGATAATATCATCTTCTAACTTTTCAAAATCTATACTGAATATACCATTATCATTTTTAAGTTCGCATCTTATAAGTTTTCTGCCATTATCCTTAACTGCATTATGAAAAGGATAATAAACTGGCATAAGAGTTATTATACTATCTCCTTTATTTGTAAAAGCATTAATAACCCAATATAAAGAAGTTACAACTCCTGTAGAAAAACTTACCCACTCCTCTTTTAAATCTATATTATATCTGCTCTTTTGCCAATTAAAAAATGCCTCGAAATAACTATCCCATAAAAAAGTATAACCAAAAATTCCATGTGATACTCTTTTATTTAAAGCTTCTATAATTGCATCAGGAGTCCTAAATTCCATATCAGCAACCCACATAGGTAAAAGTCCATCAACATTAAATCTTTTATCTTTATCAGTAGCCCATTTTATAGAATTAGTTCCTTCTCTATTTACTAAATATTTATTATTAAATTCTTCTATAGTCATAAAAACCTCAAATACAGTAAAAATTTAAAAATATCATCAATAATATATTACAATGAAAATATATCCTTTATAATATAAACAAAATCATTTTTAGGAAATCTATTAATATTTATAACATTCTCTATCGCCTCAGCAAAATATAATTTATTTTCACTAGGTAAATATGATACTGTAAATATCTGTGCATTGCTATTTAATAATCTTTCTTTTGTATAACCATATTCAGACATTTCTATTATTCTATTCGGCACATTATCACCATAGAAAACAAAAACGGCATGATTATACAACTTTGCTTTTAATATTTTATCTTTATCATTATTATCTTTTCTAAAAAGTTTTTGATTATCATCTACATATAAATCAAATATTTCATTAATTTCATTTTTAATATTATTAAGTACTGCCTCGCCGTCCTTATCAATATCAACTAAAAAGAAATAGTAGGCATGTATTATAATTGATTTTTTATTCTTTATGACTTCTGCATTAATAAATACTCTTGATGAATTTATAGAATACATGCTATATCCGAAATATCTCAATCTATCTATTATATTATCTTTAGAAACAATTTTATTTATATTATGCTCCAGATACGAATTATTCTTTATGAATATTAATTTTCTTTTATTTATATTTGAAGCATCAATATATAAAAATACCAATGTGATTATTTCGAGTATTATTAAAGTTATGATAATATATATTTGATTATCATTATAAATTGAAAAAAATATTAAGTTGGCAAACGTTACAGCTATTAAACCGTAAACGCCTGCCCTTAATAACTCTTTTTTGAAGGAGAACAGCTTATTATTGTTCATTATTACTAGTTTATATTATTTATTCTTAAATTATTCTAATTATCTATAAGTTGTAACTTCCTGATAAGCTCTTACTGCTCTATCAATTACAGCTTTTGTAAAACTAAGAGATAATTCAGCCTCAGCAATAGCGTTCATTACATCAGACACATCAACTTGATCTGGTCTAATTCCAGCCTGCACTATTATATTATCTCTATCAACTTGTTTTTGATTTACAGAATTAACAGCATCACTTAACATTGTGCCGAAATTACTTATTAAATCATTGCTAGAACTTCTTCTCAACTGCTGAGCAGGTCCATAATGTCTAGCATCTGTAGTTTTCAATACAAATCCGTAATTATCTCCTACATTTCCAGTTTTTGTCATACTATAAGCATTCATTGCAGTATTAATATTCATAAAAAATATCCTTAAATTATTACTTTATATTGATTAATATCTTATTATATTCAAAGCACTAGCAAACATATTTTTAGCAGACTGAATCATAGTAGAGTTTGCCTCATAAGCTCTTGAAGCTTCCATCATATCAACCATCTCTGTAACAGGATTAACATTAGGCATTTCAACATAACCAGCCTTTTCACCATATTTAATTGCATCAGGGTGAGAAGGATCATAAACGAATCTAGTTGCCGTTTCCGTATCCTTTTCTATACTGAATACTCTTACTCCTGTACCTACATTAGGCTGTAAAGCGTCTGGTAAAAAAGGACTTCTATATTTGTTTCCATCATCTCTAGGCTTGAATATTACTCTGCTTCTTCTAAAAGCTCCGCCCTCTGTAGTTCTTGTTGTATTAACATTTGCTATATTATCAGCTATAACATCCAATCTTGTTCTTTGGGCAGTTAAACCGCTTCCTGATGTATTAATAATTGAAAATATTCCCATTTCTGTTACTCCTTTAAGAATTTAAGTAATACAAATTAAGCATTGCCTATCATTCTTCTTATTTCTCTATACTGAGCATTAACTATTTGTGTAAACATTTGATATCTTAAAGTATTTTTAGCCTCTTCAGACATTTCTTTATCTATATCTACATTGTTTTTATCATTCCTATAGCTTGTGTCATAATCTACTGTGATATTAGGAGATACATCTTGATAATTCATAGGCATATGAAAAGGAAAATGTCTGGAATCAGTTCTTTTAGCTTCCATACCATTATATTTTTCACTGTCTAAAGCTCTTGCAAGCTGATATTCAAAAGTTACATCGCTTCTTTTGAAATTAGGTGTAGATACATTTGCTATATTATCGGATATAACCTCAGCTCTAAGCCCATAAACATTCAAAAGCTTTTTAGCCACCTTCATAGTTTTAGCATAAGTTGTATCGGCAAACATATTCATAGTTATAACCTCTAAATTATAAAATTATACTTATGAATATTGTCGGTTTTATAAAAAAGTGCTTTAATATTTTTTTGGATTATGTTATGTAAATTATATTTGTATATTATATTTTTCTTCTAAATACTCTAAAAAATATGGAAAATCAGAATATGGATAATCTGTTATATGTTCATAATCATCTAATGGTGAATTAGAATTTGTAAATTGCTTATATTTATTTATAGCTTCCCTATGCATATTAAAAACATTAGATTTTTTATATTTTATAAGTGATTCAATTTCTTTTTTTATATCTTTTAATTTAGAATTAATTTGTTCATCATCGAGATAGAATTTCATCCAATCTTCAAATCCTCTATAAGAAAATATAAAATAATAATCAATTTTATAATTATTACTATTTATAATTTCCATTACATCATTTTTTAATTTATTAAATGCATCTAAAGGTCCCTTATCACAATCTGTTATCATAACTAATATATAATTGGAATTATCGTTTACTAATGCAAACTGATCTTCAAGTTTTAATTTTACAATTTCTAATATTTCATTTATTGCTTTAGAAGCTTCATCTGCATTTTTATAACGATTATCTATTTGATTAAAATCTTTATTAAAATTGGGATATTTCCTTATATTTTCTATTAATTCTAATTCACTAGGGTTACAAATATAATCTATTATTCCTCTATAATTCTCTAATAAAAAATATAAATATTTCTTTTCATAAATACCAGTTGAAAGACATATTAATTTATTTTTTTTACTTTCTTGTAAAAGATTAGGTATAGTAAAACTCATTTATAACTCACTATTATTAACATACATTTTTATAGGTAAATCATAAGCTCTAGGAAAATATTTTGCACCTAATTTATTATTTTTATAATTTTCAATTAAATTTTCTTTTTTTAATCCTTTTATATCAGAAGCAGAATAAACATAAGTATTATTATTTTCTTTTACAACAAATTTAACTTGCTCCAAAATCAAATATTTAAAATCCATAAGCATTATATCATGTGTTGTCATAAATAACTGAGAAGTTTGTTCAATCTCTTTATATCTATTTTTTTTAAATAACAAAAATGCAGTTTTTATTAAATCAGGCTGAACTCCATAAAATTCATCATGCAATGATAAAGAACCATTTTGTAAAGATTTAACTATATTAAACATATGAAAAGCATATATTTTTGTTCCATCAGATTCTATTTCATCAAAAGGAACTTTTTTACCGTTTCTATATGAAACAGCTTTTTTACGTTTTTTTATAAAATTATCATTTTTACTGCTTAAAAATTCTAAATTCTTTATTATTGAAATAATAGCTTTTTCTTCTTTAGAAAGATTTTTATTTGATTTGATTTCATCTTCTTTTAATGAATCCATAGATTTTTTCACATCATAAATATTCTGATCATTTTCATCTAATTCAAAAGCAATATTATCTATACCAACATCAGCTATTTTTATTAAATCTATATAAAATTCTAATAATTTATATTTATCTAAATTATTATATATTCTATTAAAAAAAACTTTTGTAAAATTAGGAACCTCTAAGTAGTTTATCCCAATATTAGTTGTTAACATAGATACCATAAGTTTTCTATATTTTATTATAGTATTAAATTCATCTTTTTCTTTTGTATAAATATCCATTAAAAATAATATAAATGTTTCATCAGATGGTATAACAATATTTTTATCATTTGTTATAGTATTTTTTATCAAATCATTATTAATTCTTTCAAAAACTACATTACCATTTTCTGTAAGAATTTCTTTTGTAATTTGTATGCTTTTTTTATATTCATCATCTATTTCCTTATTTTTTACATTTAATTTGTAATTATATAATGAATACTTATTTTCATTTAAAACATTGGAATAAAATTCTATTTCAAATTTAGATTCTTCGGTCTCACCATAAATCATATTTGGATTATATAATTTATTTAAAAAATTACTGTTTAAATTACAAGAGCATAAATTTAATATAGCCTCAAATATATTAGTTTTACCTGAACCATTATGTCCATAAAATAAACATAATTTTGAAATATAATCATCATTTATTTTTAATACAAAAGGATTATCTTCTATATTTTCTTTAGTATTATCTTTTCCTGGATATATTCTAAAATCTAATTCTACTTTATCATAAATAGATTTATAATTTTCTACTGAAAATTTAACTAACATTTTTTATATATTAACCTTTATTTTTTATTTAAATAATTCAAATTAGTATACATTTTTTTTAAACTTTGTAAATACTTATTTTTATGTATTTTTCATTTAAAATATAAACTATTCATAACTTCTTTAGCAAATGATATAAAATTGCTACTAACTGTAACAGTTGATGATATTGTAAGTATTATGGATTCTTCTTCATTACCAACTACAGTTATAGCATTAAAGAAATCATTTTTATTTATCTTTGAAGTAAATATATATTCTGCAAATAAATCATTATATTCTTCTCTTGTTCTTATAGATATTGGAGTAATTACAGAATAAAGCTCACCTCTTCTGCTTCTAAATCCATCAAAAAGATCTTTTATGGCAACTTCATCATATTTTTTATCACTATAGCTTATTATAATTGATGTTCTATTATCAGAACTTTCTATCTTTAAAACTGCTCCGTCTATAGAAGCATTGAAATTTTCAGGTACAAGTAAATGAAATCTATCAGGATTTGCTTGAATTGATATTAATTTGCCTATATCAAATTTAGCATTATCCCTTAAATATTTTATATTATTTATTCTATTTATTATATTTGAATCATTTTTATTTACAGTTAATGCCCTTTCTAAAATATCTAAAGCATCATCATATTTATATAAAGCCCTATAAGCAACAGACATATTAATCATAGAAAGCATATCATTATTATCAATGGATACAGCCTTTTTATATTTTTCTATAGCCTCTAAATGTTTTCCTTCCATAGAAAGTATAATACCATACTGTCCGTAAACACTTGAAGTAGCATCTCCTAATGATATAAGTTTTTCTATTACATTCTTTGCCTCTTCATATTCATAAGTACTTATAAGTGCCTCTATCTTATTCTCAAGCAACTCTTTGTCATCTTTTATAAAATTAAGACCATTATTAATAAGCTCTATAACAGATTTATAATCATTCTCTTCATAATATATATCAGCTAAAACCAAATATCCATATTTATATTTATTATCTTTTTTTATAAGTTCTAAAGCTAATTTTTTGGCATATGAAATATTATTTATATCTATAAGATTATCTATTTTTTTCGCTATAATATCATTATTCTCTTTTATAATATCTTTAATTTCTTCATCTTTTGTTTCATCTAAAGTATTATTAATATTTTCAGTAACTGACATACTATCTCCAATTAACTATAATAAAACCCATATCCTTATTTTTTAAGGCATAATCTTTTAACTTTTTATCAGGATTAACACATACTTTAGTGTCGGCAAAATTAAAAAGAGGTAAATCACTTATAGAATCACTATAAGCTATATTTTTATCGCTATGCCATGTAAAAAAATGCTCTGTAAATAATCTGTATTTCTTTCCAGAGCCATAGCAGTTTTTACCATACATATAACCAGTATACTTTCCTCTGAATGTCCATAATTCAGTTCCCATACATTTATCAAATCCCAAATTTTCAGCTATATATTTAGCATAAATTTCAAAACTTGCAGTTATTAAAATCAAAGTATATCCTTGATTTTTTAACTTTTTTATCTCTTCTAAAGCATCTTTATAATATAATTGCGGAATGATTTTATCTGCAAATTCCTTGGCTATTTTATTTCCAAATTCTATATCTATATTTTTGAATATATGAGCTATTCTATATTTTATACTTTCATTATTTATTATTTTCAAATAGAATAAAATAAAATAAGGTATTAAAGCTATATAGTATATTATACTGCTGGGATTTTTCTTTAAATAAAAAATCATAAAAGGAACAATAGAATCTTTATTTATAATAGTTTTATCCAAATCAAAATAAGCAACTCTCATCATAAAGTTTATTCTACTACAAAAAAATCATTTGTCAAAGGAATTTTATAATTTTAAATAACAATTAATAAAAAATTATGTAAACCCTATATAAAAATGGCTTGACTATAAATAAAAAATTTAATATTATATATAAGGATTAATATTAATTAATAATTATTTTTAATAATCCAAATATTGTAAATATGCTATATATCAAATAAAAAATATAGGCAATTTACTTAAAATAATAATTACAAATAATTTTAGGAGATAATATGCTAAGAGAATTAGTAATATATGGAGATGAAAGACTTCAGCAAGTATCTGAAAAAATAGAAAAAATAGACGATGAAATACAAACTTTAATAGATGATATGTTTGAAACTATGTATAAAGAAAGAGGAGTAGGACTTGCTGCTGTTCAGGTGGGAATACTAAAAAAACTTATAGTTATATCTGTTCCTGATTTTGACGATGAAAAAAAGCCTGATTTCAAATTGGCATTAATAAATCCAGAAATAATATGGCATGGAGAAGAAAAAGAAATATTGGAGGAAGGCTGTTTATCATTTCCTGAAATAAGAGATGATGTTGCAAGATATACACAAATAAAAGTAAAATATTTAGACCGTGAAGGAAATGAACAGATACTTGAAACTGAAAATTATATAGCAAAAGTACTGCAGCATGAAATAGATCATACAAATGGAATATCTTTTATAGACAGACTCGAATCTTATCAAAAAAGAAGATTAAAAAGAGAATTAAAAGAACTTAGAAATAATACTATAAGAGGCATAAAAAAAGTTCATAATAGAGAAATGCTTCATAATAGTTGATAATATGATAAAAAATATAATATTTGATTTGGATGGAACTTTAGTAGATTCTGTATTAGATATATATAATTGTGTTAATACCGCATTAAAACACTTTAATTTAAAAAGTATATCTATAGAAGATACTCGTCAATTTGTAGGAAATGGTGCTAAAGTACTTATTAAAAAAGCTGTTAATAGATACAGTAATAATGAGAATATAGAGGAAGAAGTATGTAAATTCTATATAAAGTATTATGAAGAACATTGTACAGACAGTACAAAGCTTTATGATGGAGTTTATGAAACTTTAGATTTATTATATAATCAAAACATTAATATGTTTGTAATAACTAATAAACCTAATAAAATGGCTGTAAAAACTATAGAAAAATTAAATATACTTAAATATTTCAAAGCTGTAATAGGTGATGGTGTTTATCCATACAGGAAACCTAATGTTAATATATGGTATAGTCTAAAAAAAGATTACAATTTATTAGAAGATGAAACTGTGATGATTGGAGATGGAATACCAGATTATAAATTTGCCAATAACGCTTGTATAAAATGTTTTATAGTATTATATGGAATAACGAACAAAAACATTTTGTTAGAATTAAAAAATTATTATTATTTAAATTCATTTAAAGATATTGCCGATTATATAAATTAAGAAATAAATTTATAAAAAGAAAAATTATATACTTGACAATACTATAAAATATTTGTATATTAGAATGAATTATTCGTTAGTAATGAAATAAGTATTAATTTAACAGTAACAATAATTATGAAAAATAACAAGATTAAGTACACTAAAATTAGAAAAAGTAATATTATATCCTCGCAATTTGAAGATATAATCTCAAAAATAAAAAAAAAATTAGGTAATAATTCTAATATACAAAGAATAAGAACTACCTATGTACATTCTACAAGATATTCTATTAATAATGATAAGAAAAAAAATATTTTTGGAAAAATAATTAAGAAATTTTCATTAACTGCAGCATCATTATCATTATTTATGTTTCTATCCAATTTTTTAATAATGAATATGCGTCAAACTTCAAATGCTGCTATTCTGCCTGAAGATAAAATACCGTCTAATTTAGCATATAATAAAATATTAGATGAAATATCTCCAGAGCAAGTAAGCTACAACGCTTCAAGCATATCGGCAGTGCCAACTGTAACTTCAGCTGTAACATTAGAAAATGCAACAGATATATTCTATAATACTATAGCTTCTGATAATACTTTAGTAGGAGATGGTACTATAGGAATGAAATATGATGAATATGTTATAGAAGAAGGTGATAATCTTACCACAATATCAAAAAAAATAGGCGTTAATTTAGATACTTTAGTGAGTGTAAATAAAATAACTAATGCCAATAGATTAAGACCTGGACAAAAAATAGTAATACCTAATCGTAACGGACTTCTTTATACCATAAAAAAAGATGAAACTATAGAAGAAATTACAGACAGATATGATGTTTCTCTTAATAGGGTTTTATCTTTCAATAAAATAAGTAATATTGATGATATAGAAGTTGGAGATGATATATTTTTACCAGGTGCTAAATATACTTTAGATGAAAGAATAGATAAATTCGGACAAATGTTCAGCATTCCTACTACTATCACTAGAATAAGTAGTATATTTGGATATAGAATTCACCCTATTACAGGCGTTAGAACAAAACATATGGGTGTAGATATACCCGGAAGAATAAATACTCCAGTATATGCCGCAAGAAAAGGAAAAGTAATATTCGCAGGATACAGCGGAGGATACGGAAATTTGGTAATAGTTCGTCATGATAAAGGATATACAACATATTACGGACACCTTAATTCCATAACAACAAAATCTGGAGCAACTGTAGGTGTAGGTGTAATGATTGGAAGAATGGGAAGTACTGGAAGATCCACTGGAAGCCATTTACATTTTGAGGTTAGAAGAAATGGAGTGGCTTTGAATCCTGCTGATTTTATACCTATAAAGAAATTTTTAAATGGAAGAAGATAATATATAATTAATAAAAATTAAGGGGATTCTTATAAAAGAGTCCCTTATTTTTTATATATTAACTTTATTTTATATTAAAATTATAATTGAAATATATTTTTATTTTTGTATAATGTTTTTGAATATGAATGATATTATTAATATAATCAATATTTTGAATAAAATACCAGAACCTTTTTCAGTAGATGGCATAATAAAAACTTTTGAAACTAATTCCAAAAATTTTATAAAAAGTTTCGCTATTTATTTCTATAAAGACAATACAAATGAATCAAGATTATGGTATGTTTCCAAAAATAAATCGGTAATTAATGGAAAAGAAAATAATAAAGAATATACATTATTTGCAAGAGGAAATAAATTCGGATATATAATACTCAATACAAAAAAAAATAAAAATGAAATATCAATATTGATAAATTATCTTTCTATACTTCTATATAGTGAAAAACTATCATTTCTAGCAAATAGAGATAAACTTACAGGTCTGTATAACAGAGGATATATAATAAAATATTTAGAAGAAAAAGAGATATCAAATGAAATATACTCTATAGTAATAATAGATTTGGATAAATTCAAGCATTATAATGATACCTATGGTCATAATGTAGGAGATCATGTACTGAAATTAGTATCAAAAATTATGAAGGAAACATTAAAAAAGTTGGAATATAAATCTGTACTGGCAAGATACGGAGGCGAAGAGTTCATAATAGTTTTTGATATAAATAATAGAAATGACCTTTTTAATGCTATGGAAAAAATAAGACAATCCATATTAGAAACCGATTTTTCTACAGATGAATATTCATTAAAAGCTACTGCATCTTTAGGCGGATCAATAAAAGAAAAAAATACAACATTAAGAGCTTTTATAAATAAAGCAGATCAATCCTTATACAATGCCAAAGAAACAGGAAGAAATAAATCTGTTATATTAGACTTTTAACGTCTTATTAAGAATTCAATTTACAAAAAGTATAATTTAGATTAACAATACGAAAATATAAGTCACTTTTATTTAGCTTTAAATTATATAAAGCTAAATAAAAGTGGGAGATTATTTATGAAAAATACTATATAATATAACCATTAATACAAAATATAGTAAAAAATATATAATAAAATTTATTCTTTAATAAGTACTATATCTCTGTATTTAATAGCTGTATTTCCTCTAGGTATAATAGTACCCCCTTCCCTCTTTATCATAACTATCAAATTATTTTTAGGTAAATTTAAATCTTTTAATTCTTTATCTTTCCAAGGATGATGATGATTAATATGTATTTCTCTAAGGCTTATATCATAATATTTAGTTTTTTTGGCATTAAGTATTACAATATCTCCATTTTCTATTACAGTTTTTCCATTTGGAATTATTGTACCTTCTCCCCTTTCAATGGTTACTATAATAGAATTTTCAGGAAGCTCTATTTCCATTATAGGTCTGCCTACCCAATGATGTGAAGAAGGAATTTTTACCTGTATTAATTCCATATCAGAATCATCTACATAATCGTTAAAAGTTTTAAGTACATTTTCATCAGAGTCCACTAAATCCAATTTTTTAGCTATTATAGGAAGAAATGTACCTTGAATAAGTACGGATATTATTGCCAAGAAAAACACTATATGAAATATATCATAACTTATAGAATTACTATTAACTATTACAAATATAGCAAATACGATTGAAGCTGCTCCTCTAAGTCCAGCCCACATAACTAAAAGCTGTTTTCTAAATGTTACCTTAAAAGGAGTAAGTATAGCAAATACCGCTATGGGTCTTGCCGCAAATGTAATAAAAAGTGCTACATAAATAGCAGTAGGTGCAACATTGAATATTCTTGACGGAAATGATAAAAGTCCAAGCAAAAAGAATAATACCATTTGCATAAGCCCAGTTACGCCGTCAAAGAAATGAACCAAAGTAACTTTATTTTTAATATCGCTGTTTCCTAAAACAATACCAACTATATAAACTGTTAAATATCCATTACCACCAACTACAGAAGATAATGAATATGCAAGTAAAGCTATTGCAAGTACAAATATAGTATCAAGCCCATTAACTGAAAATCTAAACCTTTTTAGCATATTATAAGACAAGAAAGACACAACCAATGCTGCAAGTAAAGCAAAAACTACCTGAGCAAAAACCATATATATAATAGATAATGGACTAGTTAAAGTTTTTCCAAGAAGTCCCAAAAATATGACTGTAAGCATATAAGACATAGGGTCATTACTTCCGCTTTCAAGTTCTAAAAAAGATGCTAATCCATCTTTTAAATTTAAATTTCTAGAACGAAGTATAGAAAACACAGAAGCTGCATCAGTAGAACCTATAACAGAACCTATTAATAAACTTTCAAGCAATTCAAATTTAAGTATAAAATAACATAAAGCACCAGTAACTATGGATGTAATAAAAGTTCCTAAAAAAGACATAATAAATGCCTTGCATGCCACAGGTTTAGCAGCTTTCCAATTGGTGCCGAATCCTCCATAAAACATAATGAATATCAATGTGATAGTACATAATTGTTCAGCTATTTGATAATCATTGAATTCTATTTTTAAAAGTCCGTCACTTCCGAATATCATTCCTAAAACCAAAAAAAGCAAAAGTGATGGTACGCCTACCTTAACTGAGATTTTACTCACTATTATGCAAAGTATAATTATTATAGATGATAATAATATTGAAGTATTCATAAAAACCTATTATGTTAATAATATTTTGCAATAAGTATATATACTTTTAAAAAAAACACAAATATTCTATTTATAAAAAATTATTCTGCTATATGTAAATTGAAAAATTATTTTAATAAATACAAATAGTAATATTGCAGAATTATATACTTAGCAAAATCTGATAAATTTCTCAATAAAAAATTAATTATAAAATTTGTATGATGAGTATTTGACTATTTGATTATAAGTTAGTAAAAATAAAAAACTTGACTTATATTAATACAAAAATAAACATAAGACAAGTTTTTAATTGCTATTTGTAATACAAACAATTATCTTTTTTAATCTCTTTTTCAACTTTTTCCAACTGAAAAATGTACTAATTATTTCATTATTCGGCTACATTTTAAGAAAGTGCAAATATTTAAATTTTATATCTAAAAAATAACATCATAAGTTTTGCTATACTTCATTAAAATGCAATTCTTTTGCTTCCTTTATATCAATAAAAGAAGTAATGTGCAAGTACTAGTACCCGAAAATAATAAAAATATAAATTTAACAAACTAAAAAATTTAATATTAATAACTAATTTTATAAGTTAAATAAATTTAGTATATTACAAACTATAATTAAAGAGAAGACAAAACTTCTTCTATACCTTTTAATTTATCTTCAAACTCTTTTTTCTTTCTGTTTTCAGTATCAATAGCTTCCTGTTTAGCTTTTTTCATGAAGTTTTCATTAGAAAGTTTTTTGTTTACAGCTTCTAAATCTTTTTTATATCCTGCTGCTTCTTTTTCTAATCTTTTCTTCTCGGTTTCTAAATCTATTATGCCTACAAGATTAACATTTATCTCACCGCCTTCAAACACTTTAACGAATGAACCTTTGTTTCTCTCACTATCTTTTGAAGAAACTATATTCAATGATTCTGTAATTGAAAGTGCTGATATAATATCCTTATAGCTTTCTGCAGTATTTTTGAAATAATCTGAAGTATAGCGAATTATTACATCAAGTTTTTTATTCGGAGGTAAATTAAATGATGAGCGGGAATTTCTTATTCCAGACACTATATCCTGAATCAAGTTGAAATCTTTTTCTATATCTTCAAATATATATTTAGAATTAGATTTCGGATATTCTCTGATCATCAATGCTTTTGAATCAATATTATGCTTTGGTAAATTAGAATAAATTTCCTCTGTGATGAAAGGCATAAATGGGTGAATCATAGCCATTGATTCTTCAAGTACATATAAAAGAACAGCAATAGTTTTTTCTTTTTTACTTTCATCTTTCAAATCAAATTTACTTATTTCTATATACCAATCGCAGAACTCATTCCAATAGAATTTATAAATTGTCTGAGAAGCCTCATCAAATCTATACTCTTTTAATTTCTGAGTAGTTGATTCAATAGCTTTCTGAAGTCTTGATAATATCCATTTATCTTTATTTTCAAGAGTATAAGTATCTAAATCTTTTATATTAAAATTATTATCTATGTTTCCCAAAATGTATTTAGCACTGTTATAAATTTTATTAGCAAACTTTCCACCCATTTTGAAAAGCTCTCTGTCAAGCCAAATATCCTGTCCGCCTAATGAAGTTATGAAAGATAAAGTAAATCTGAATGCATCTGCTCCATGCTCATCAATAATTTCTATAGGGTCTATACCATTTCCTAAACTCTTTGACATCTTTCTTCCGATTTTATCTCTGATAAGTCCGTTAAGATAAACATCTTTGAAAGGTACATCATTCATAAAATGAGTTCCAGCCATAATCATTCTAGCAACCCAGAAGAATAATATATCATATCCTGTAACAAGTGCAGTAGTAGGATAGAAATATTTTAAATCTTCATTAACTTCAGGCCAGCCGAAAGTAGAAAAAGGCCATAGCCAAGAAGAAAACCAAGTATCAAGTACATCTTCATCTTGATGAATATTTTTAGATTTACATTTACAGCATTCTGCGATATCAGTTTTTGAAACCATCATCTCTCCGCAGTCATCGCAGTACCAAACAGGAATTCTATGTCCCCACCATAATTGCCTGCTTATACACCAATCTCTGATATCAGTCATCCAGTGATTATAAGTATTAATC
The DNA here is from genome assembly GCF_029258575.1 of Brachyspira sp. GTDB lineage: Bacteria > Spirochaetota > Brachyspiria > Brachyspirales > Brachyspiraceae > Brachyspira. The sequence continues at coordinate 18,108 of NZ_JARHYI010000105.1, forward strand.
CATCTTTCAGGATAAATTTTTGTATTGCCATCATTAACAGCCTTGTATGCTTTTTCTGCTAAAGGCTTCATTTTGACAAACCATTGATCGCTGTAATAAGGTTCTACAACATTATGACATCTGTAACAGTGTCCTACCTGATGTTTTATATTATCCTTACCGACAAAAGCATCTATCTTTTCAAGTTCCTGTATTATTAAAACTCTTGCTTCTTTTACAGTTTTACCTTGATAATTAGCTGGTGTATTTTCATTGAATGTGCCATCAGCATTAAGTATATTGATTATTTCTAAATTATGTCTTTGTGCTATAGCAAAGTCATTAGGATCATGAGCTGGTGTAATTTTTAAAGCTCCTGTACCGAACTCTTTATCTACATAAGTATCTTTTACAAGTCTTAATTTTCTGCCTACTATTGGAAGTATTAAAACATCATTTTCAGTAAGATGGGCATATCTTTCATCTTCTGGATGAACAGCAATAGCAACATCGGCTAAAATAGTTTCGGGTCTTGTAGTAGCTATTTCAATATATTCATCTTTTCCTTCTATTTGGTATTTAACATGATATAAAGCTCCTGCTACCTCTTCATGCTCTACTTCATCATTAGCCAAAGCAGTACCGCAGCTAGGACAATAATTAATAAGATATTTACCTCTGTATATTAAGCCCTGATTATAAAGTTCAACGAATACCTCTCTAACAGCATTACTTAACCCCTCATCAAGAGTGAATCTTTCTCTATCCCAATCGCATGAACAGCCTATTTTCTCTAACTGTTTTACTATAATAGAGTGATGTTCATTAGCCACTTCCCAAGTTTTTTTAACAAAAGCCTCTCTGCCTAAATCATATTTATTTTTGTCTTCAGCTTTCAATCTTCTTTCAACAACATTCTGTGTAGCAATACCAGCATGATCAGTACCAGGCATCCATAAAGTACATTTTCCTAGCATTCTATGGAATCTTATAAGTATATCTTGCAAAGTGTTATTAAGTCCATGCCCCATATGCAGTACGCCTGTAACATTTGGAGGAGGTATGACTATAGAATATGGTTCTTTATTTTTATCCATAACGGCATGAAAAAATCCGCTTTCCTTCCAGAATTTATATAATTTGTCCTCAATGTTTTTAGGGGTATATGCCCCTTCTAAAGTATGTTTCATACTCTTTTCCTCCAATTTTTAATTTTCAGTTCATTAACATATTAATAATTTTTCTTATAGTATAATCCTAATTATTTATTTTATTTTCAGGAAACAATTTTATACTGAAATGTTCAAAGAAAGAACAATATTAATTTTATCATAAATAATGAAGATTATATTTATTTTATACTATATATGATATTTTTCAATTATTAATTTTGATATATTATTAAATTATGCAAAATCATAAATATTATAATGCACGGGAGCCAGAGATATTTCCTTTAAGTATTCCTTATTTTTTTGAAGTATAACATAGGAGTATCATAATTTAAAGCGGAATGTATTCTTTTATGATTCCAAAAATTATTATATTTTATTA
>NZ_JARHYI010000111.1 GCF_029258575.1 Brachyspira sp.
AAGATATATCTTCTACAGCTGTAGAACAAAATGCAGGAGTAGAACAAGTAAATAAAGCTGTAGCTGATATGGATAGTCTTACTCAGCAAAATGCTGCTTTAGTAGAAGAAGCTTCTGCCTCAACTAAATCATTATCTAGTCAGGCAGATGCACTTTATAATGTTATGAGATTTTTTAAATTATAATTTTTTATAGGAGGTTTATAATGAAAAAATTATTTACTTTATATATTTTATGTGTTCTATTTTTTCTAAGTATCATAAGCTGCAGTAATAAGATAATATCAGGAAATGATTATAATCATGCTGGTGATAATAATGTAATAGAAAAAATTAACAGTAAAATTTATGTTTCATCAAAATGGAATGATGAACCTGAGTTTTATATGTGGGTATCTATTAAAAATGGAAAAGCGGCTATAGCTCCAATGCATATGAATAATACAGATAATCCCCTAGAATTTGATGGTGATCTTTATTATTTAAATTTAATAAGAATAGACAATAATAAATTTAAAGTAAAAAATGAAAATACAGATAAAGGAGAAGAAGCTACATTAGAATTTAATGCTGATTATTCTTCAGTTACAGTACATTACAATTATTATAAACATGATTATCATGGCTTAACTAAAAAGCATATAAGATGTGTAGTTAAGTAAGAATTCAAATAAAAAAAGGAACTTAATTAATATTAAAGTTCCTTTTTTCTATATATGTCTTTCAATTTATATTATATTCATAATACAAAATAGACATCTTTATAATAAGATTTATTTTTTAGGATTTGATTTATTTTTTGTTTTTTCTAATATTTTCACCTCTTATAAAACTATTTTTTAATTCTTATTTAAATTTCTTTTCTTTTACATTACATATTTAAAAAATCAAATAATATATATTTAAATTATTTTTATATGAATAATATTAAAATTTACTATATTATTAAGCAATGGAATATATGAAAAAATATTCATAAATCCCCATCTATTTTTATAAAAATTCATTATATTATATAACTCAATAAACTGTATATGACTGCTCATCTTATCTATGTATCTAGGTTTATCTAATCCCCATTTAAATACGGCATTAGTTTTCTTTACAGTGCTATGCATTTTAGTATTTTTCACAAAAAATTTTGGTATTGTATCAAATATAAAATGACAATTATTAAATTTTACAGAAAACTCTTCTATTATCATTTTTATCTCATTTTCATCCATATACATTAAAACTCCCTCAGCAATTACTATTACCTTATCTTTTTTTTCAATTCTATCTATAAAATCAAAATTTAATATAGAAGAAGGTATAGCTTTGTAATTATCATTATTGTGAAGTTCCTGAAAAACTTCTTTTCTTAAATTAATAACATCTTCAAAATCTATATCATACCAATATATATTTTTATTTATGAATCTATATGCTCTAGTATCCAAACCAGCACCCAAATTTATTATTGTACAGCTTTCATTTGATATTATATTTTTTAATATGTCATCTATTATTTTTACACGTATTGAAACACCTACTTGAGTTCCTTTATTTTTAAATTTGCTGAAATCATAATTTATATTATTTATTATATCTAAAGCTTTTTCATCTTTAATAATAGAATTTTTCCTTTTTGTTTCCTCAGCTTTAGCATACAAAGTTATTAATAAAGTTTCTGATACTCCATCGAAATTTACATTCATAAAATCTCCTTTAAATAAACTCCTTTGTATTTTAAAGTATATTATTTTAATTTTTTTGTCAATATTATAAAAACATACATATTATATTCAATACAATTATAAATACTCTGATTAAATTTATTTGAAGTATATTAGGTTTCTATATATGCAAAATATTTTCTATACTATCTCTAAATAATTCTTTCATATTATATTATTAAAACTTGTATCTATGATGCTAATATTGATATTTTCATCTTTTACTAATTTTTTTAATTCTTCTTTAGTTTTTGGTTTGGATTGTTTTTGCATAATGTAAAACTCCTTATATATCTTTAACTTTAATATCCCACTAGATAAGGATCATACCAAGAAGGCGGATTAGATTCCATCAATGATTCTGCAAACATACCAGACATATACTTAACTTTAGAAGTATTCCATTTATTTAAAGGCTGATTAAATATATGAGCCTTGCAAAACATTGTAGTCATATCTTTTACATTACTTACATTCCACTTGTCTAAAGGCTGATTAAAATTTTTACAGCCAAAAAACATACCTTTCATATTTGTTACATTAGATACATCCCAGTTATTTAAAGGCTGATTAAAATTGAAGCAATTGTTAAACATATCTTGCATATTTATTACATTAGATACATCCCAATTATCTAAAGGCTGGTTAAAATCTTCGCAGCCGTCAAACATACCGCTCATATCTACAACATTAGATACATCCCAGTTATCTAAAGGCTGGTTAAAAGGCTGGCTAAAACGTTTTGCACGTCCAAACATATAACTCATATATTTTACTTTAGAAGTATTCCAATTATTTATGTTATGATTAAAGTATACAGCATCTAGAAACATAAATTCCATATTTTCTACATTAGATGTATCCCAAGTTTCTATACCGTCAAATTTTTTTAATCTAGAATCTCGAAAAACTTCGCTCATATCTGTTATTAAAGAAGTATCTATTTTATCTAATTTTACTTTAGATTTTATTAAATTAATTAATTCTAATTTATTTTTAGGTTTATAAACTGTATTTTTATCTATTTTTATTTTAATTTTTTCAGGCAGTTTATTATTTTCCTTAATAAATGTTTTTTTATTTTCAATAAGTTCTTTTAATTCATCATAATAAGTATTTTCATAAATCTTTACTAATTCTGCAACGCATTTATCATAATATTTTAAGGCTTCTAAATAAACTTCCTTAACATCTTTATTTAATGTATATTCCTTAAGTTCTTTTAATGCTTTTTTATTATTCAATTTTGAATAAACTTCAAATATGATGTATAAAGGTATATCATCAAACATATATGTATATTCTTAACATTATTAAACTGCCATTTTTTTATATTCTCTTTATTAAAGGAAGAAGCTTTATAAAACATACAAGACATGTCTGCTACATTAGAAACATTCCAATTATTCAAATCCTGATTAAAACTCTCTGCTCCTAAAAACATATTTTCCATATTTTCAATATTTGATACATCCCAATTTGAAATATTACCATTAAAAGATACAGCATTTTCAAACATATCCTGTAATGAAGACACATTACTTATATTCCAATTATTCAAATTTTGATTAAAACTTTTAGCATTTTCAAACATACTAGACATATACTTAACTTTTGAAATATCCCATTTATCTAACGGCTGATTAAATTCTCTGCAATCAGAAAACATAGCAAGCATGTCAATAACATTTGAAGTATTCCAATTTGAAATATCGCAGTTAAAAACTTCTGCATGTGAAAACATAGCAAGCATGTCAATAACATTTGAAGTATTCCAATTTGAAATATCGCAGTTAAAAACTTCTGCATGTGAAAACATATAAGACATATTTTTTACATTAGATGTATTCCAATTTGAAATATTTCCATTAAATGATGAAGCAGCCAAAAACATCTCAGACATATCTTCAACATTAGAAACATCCCATTTATCTAACGGCTGATTAAAATTTCGGCAGCCTTTAAACATACAAGACATATCTTTTACATTAGAAACATTCCAGCTATTTATATTATGATTAAAATATAAAGCATCATCAAACATACTTGTCATATAAACAACTTTTGATGTATCCCAAGTTTCTATACCATCAAAATTT
>NZ_JARHYI010000118.1 GCF_029258575.1 Brachyspira sp.
ATAAATTTATAAAAAATAAATAAAATAGAATCGAATACATAATATTTTTTAAAAATAAAATATAATTATGTATTATATGAATAAATAATTAATTAAGGAAATAAACAATTAAAAAAATACTAATTAAGGATATAACAACTGAATACCTAGTAGGAAAAGAATTTACTCTTACTAATATGTATTCTGATATAGAAATTACTATTTTATTTGCAGCAAGAAATTTAGTAAGCGTTTTTTCTTTGTCTATATTAATTCTATAAGAATATATTCATCATCTAAAAATAACCGTAAATTATGAACTTGATTCTTTTCTTCTTTAAGCTCAAATTCATTATTATAAATGAAAGTATCTAATATATAATCTTATTTTTAATTCTATCTTTATTTATATAGTATCAATAATATCTTTAAATATAATATAAAATTCTGCTGATATATTAATGCATATATAAAAGAGGTCTATCTAAATAAATAGAAAAGCCTCTTTTATATAAACTTTTATTATGGCACTACATAACCCACTTCTTCTTCACCATACATATCTCTATACTGAACTCTAATATTTAAAGCTCTGAATTGTCCAGACTGAGATATATTTTTAAAACTATTATAGTATATAAAATATCTTCCAAAATCAATATTTTTCATTTTATTAAGTTCGCTAGCATAATCTATTGATAAGTCAGCATTTATAGTATAACCATATGTATTTTTTGTCATCAAATCTAAGAAATAATTAGATTTCTCAGCACCTATATAAACCTGATTTAGAGAAACAGCATTATTCTTAGCAAAACTAGCTATATCACTGAAATTCATCATATCAAATACTCTATCATCAGGACTGCTAACTGTAAAATGTATAATAGCAGTTTTCTTGAAACTATTTCCAGTAAGTCTTATAGCCTCATGATAAGCATCATCTAAAGCAGATATTCCGCCTGTAAATCTGAAATTATTAGCATTTTCGAGTATTCTTAAATTCCTTGCATCATAATTATCAGCCTTATAAACCTGATCATTATAATGTATAACTAAAACCTCATCATTATTAGTTAAACTCATAGTAAAGTTGCTTATCTCTTCTTTAATTCTATTCTCATAAGGCTTAGCAGCAAGACTATCTTCTATTAAATATACAAATCTATATTCATGCAATTCAGGAGCATCATAAAAATCAACCTTATGAGGAACTACCGAATTCTCAGTAACAAAGAAATTTTCAGCAGTTAATCCTATAACAGGATCTGTAACTCTATCTCTTACAGTAACTGATGCTACTACAAGAGGAAATTTATTTAAATATTCTCTGTCTACAAATACATCTAAATTAGCATAATACTCTTCTTTTCTAGTGTATACATCAACTCTTCCAGAAATAAAATCAGTAAGATATATATCACCATTAGGACCTTCAGCAACAGAGGTAGGAGTAACAGTATATCTCTCTGAATTATTAAATATAGTAAAGTCAGAGGCATTCACATCATAATTGAATATTTTATTTCCATCAGCTATATAAAGATTTCCGTCTTTAGCAAATGATAAACCTCTAGGTTCATTAAATAAATCATGTTTAATGGTATGTATATAATTTCCATTCAAATCAAATTGCTGTATTCTTTTATTTCCCATATCCGCTACATATATATATCTATTATTCACAGCTATACCAGCAGGCGAAAATAATTCTCCTTCATTTTCTCCAAGTCTTCCAAAACTATACAAAAAATTACCGTCAATATCAAATACAACTATTCTATTATTTCCAGTATCAGAAACATATAAATTACCCTCTCCATCAACTGTAACCGCAGAAGGTCCAAGAAGCTGACCATTGCTTACACCTGAAACACCTATATTTGTAATATAATTATGATTTGCATCATATTTAAATATTTTATCTTTTTTGGTATTTGCTATATATATATTTCCGTTTCTATCTATATCAAAACCTCTAGGATTTTCCAATCTTTCATAAGGATAAACCCTTGCTACAAACTGCAAAACTTTTTTCCACCAACTAGTATGCTCTCTTTCCAATCTTTTTCCATTAGAAATTTTTGCCATTAAATTACCATTAATATCAAACTTCTTTAATGAAGAATCACTATAATCCAAAACATACAAACTTCCGTCAGGCATTACCTTTATCTGTATAGGCTGATTAATATTCTTTAAAAATTTAGCATTTGTAGAGAAAGCTTTTAAATAAATAAAATTACTTAATATATCCTTTTTCTCTTCAACAGCATTAGCAGAATCATATTTATTAATTTTAGAAAGTATTATAGGATCTTCATAACCCATTCTAGCTATATTAAGCCATTCATTTATAGCTAAAGACATATATCCCGCTTTGTATAAAGACTTACTATACCAGTATCTTATAAACTTATCCGTAGGATTTGTATTAAGAGAGTTCCTAAAACTAGCTATAGAAGCATCATAACGTTCTTGATTATAATAATGCACACCTCTTAATAATTCTCTATAAGAATCATAAGTCCCTGTGTTTACATAATACGGAGTTTTATCGAAAGTGTATGAAAGCGATATAGTCATTAAAAATAATACTATGACCGCTAGAAGTTTTATTCTCATAAATCCTCTTTTTATATTATAGTTTTGATATTTTTGCTTTATAATAGTAAACAAAAGCCCGCTATCGGGATTGAACCGACGACCCTCACCTTACCATGGTGATGCTCTACCAACTGAGCTAAACGGGCAAATTCGTAAAATATTATAAAATTACAGAATAAAAAAGTCAAGCAAGCATATAAACATTTTATTATGTTAACTTTACTTTATATATCCTATAATGTTCTTAACATAATTTTGAGTTTCCTCTATATTAGGAATTCTCTGTAGCCTATCTACCAAGGAAGGTCCTGCATTATAGGCTGATAAAGATAAATCAAGCCTTCCATCATATCTGTTTAACATTTGAGATAAATATCTGCTTCCAGCCATTATATTGGTATAAGGATCTTTAAGCATCTCTTTATCTGTTACTCCCAAACCCACACCTGTTTGAGGCATTATCTGCATTAAACCAACAGCACCTTTATTACTTACAGCAGTAGGCACATAATTTGATTCCTGCTTAATAACTGCTTTAATCAAATTTTCAGGCAATGAATATTTTTCAGCAGCCTCTTTAATTATATCATCATACTTAGTATGGAAATTCTCTGCTGAAGCCTTTTTATATGCATTTATAACTTTAGCAAAATTATTTGTATTTCCTTCATAAACTCCAAAAGATATCTTTCCTTTGAAAGCATCGGAAGAAGTATCTCCACTTATAATCTCACCATTGTCAATTTTTTTATTGGTATCATTAACTATAGAATCATTCATACTATTTATTTTATTTTCTGTATTAGTTTCTGACATAGCCTCATTTAAATGATCAGCAAAAGGCTTTGTCGGAAGCGAAGTATTTAAAGGAGCAAAACCCAATTTATTAAAAGTATCCTGAATCTCCCCTATTCTAGCTTGTATTCTTTGTACTGACTCTATCATAATAATACCTCTTAATATTCATAAGCTTCACTAGAAATATATTCCTTTTTCCATTCATCTAGTTTAGCCTGTTCTTCTTTATTTATTAACTTTTTATGCTCTAATAATTTCTTTTCTTTTAAAAGCTCTACAGCTCTTCTCTCTCTTGAAGCCTCCTGAAGAATTTCCTGCCTCTTTCTTAGTTCAACACTTATCTCAGCCATATTATCTTCATGTATAGCTATCTGAGAATTCAAAGCACTTATATATTCTCCAAGATAAATACTCATACTAAGCATTTCTTCATTGTCTTCCATACTATCAACTATTCTTATACTATCGCTTATTTTTATAAGACAATCATCTTTACCATCTCTCTCCTTATTATATGAAGCAGAAACTTCCGCAACTTCAGCTTGTCTCTGTTTCTCTATATTCTTTCTAAGTTTATATAAAGGTTCAAGCTTAAAATAAAATTTCTTCATAATACTACCAACAATTCTTTATATTCTTCACAAATCTACAGTATAACAACATCATCAGTATATTCTACATTGTCGGAAATATTTGTTCTATCATCTGCTTTTTTTACATCTCCGCTATTTAATAAATCATCTTCTATCTCTTCCTTCGAATAGAACATAGATAAAAGTGCCTCTTTACTGTCAGCAAAACTTGAAACTTCATAAACATCTTGCTGTAAATATCTATCCATCATAGACTTATAATCAATAGCCCTATCAACATCAGGCATACTGCCTTTAGCATAACCTCCTATCATTATAAGCTCTTTAGCTTCATTATAATCTGCACTCATCTTTAAAAATTCTCTAGCAGACTTTTTATGCATATTAGAAACCACCTCATTCATAATCCTAGATATGCTTTTATTAACATCAATAGCAGGGAAATGACCCCTATTAGCTAAATCCCTAGATAAAACTATATGTCCGTCTAATATACCTCTTACAGTATCAGTAATAGGCTCATCCAAATCATCGCCTTCCACCAATACATTATAAAAAGCTGTGATAGAACCTTTATTAGAAGTACCTGTACGCTCCAAAAGTTTGGCAAGCTCTGAAAATACACTTGGAGTATAACCTCTAGTTGTAGGAGGCTCACCTCTTGAAAGTCCTATCTCTCTTTGAGCTAAAGCAAAACGAGTTACAGAGTCAACCATAAACATAACATTTTTACCCTTATCTCTGAAATATTCTGCTATTGTAGTTGCTGTATAAGCAGCACGCACCCTCAAAAGAGGAGCATCATCACTAGTAGCAACAACTAATATACTTTTTTTTAATCCTTCCTCTCCTAAATCTCTCTCTATAAAATCTCTTACTTCTCTTCTTCTTTCACCAATTAAAGCTATAACATTAACATCAGCATTTGTATTTCTGGCTATCATAGATAAAAGTGTTGATTTACCTACACCTGTACCACTCATTATAGCCATACGCTGTCCTTCTCCAACAGTAAGAAGTCCGTCTATAGCTCTTACCCCTGTTTGTATATGTTTTTTTATTCTAGGTCTATTCATTGGATTTACAGATGAATGCGAAACAGGAACAGGAGTTTCATAAAAATTATGTCCGCCTCCTGCAAGCGGTTTTCCTCTGGCATCCAATACTGTTCCTAATATTTCATCACAACACATAACAGATAATGGTCTTTCAAAAGAATAAACCATATTACCAAAAGTTATTCCATTAACAGGTCCGAATGTTGCTAATAATACATCTTGATTCCTAAAGCCTATAGCTTCAGCATCAACATAGGTATTATCATTCATATATATACGGCACATATCACCGAGTCTGCAGAAAGGTCCTTCGCTAATAACCAATGAACCTATAACTTCTTTAACTTTTCCATAAGACTTTAATAAAGCAACATCATCAACTACTTTTCTATATTTTTCAAATGTCTTTTTTACTTCTTTATCAAAATCAACATTCTCTTCTTTAATCATAATATTATCAGCCCTAAAATAAATTATAATAAATTAGAAACCTTTTATAGGCTCTACTTCTTTGATAGCTGTTTCTATTTCATTCAACTGAGTATTTATTCTAGCATCAATATCACCGAAATCAGTTTCTATCATACATCCGCCAACATCAACATTAGGGTCTTCCAATACTGTTACGCCTTCAATCTTATCAAGCATTTGATAAAATTCATCTTTATGTCTTGCAGAAACTTCCAAATCATCAATATTAACTCTAATAGTAATTTTAGTTCTGCCCTTAATTCTTCTTAAAGCTTCCTGAATATTCCTTATAACTATACCTTTATCTCTTTCTGTAAGCATTTTTACAACTCGTTTAGCTATAAGTACAGCAACTTCAATAACCTGTGCCTCTGCTGCATCTATTATCTCATTTCTCTTATTGATAGTTTCAGCCAAAATTTTCTTCATCTTTTCTGTTAACTTGATTAAGTCATTATTACTATCAGAAAAAGATTTTTCAAAACCTTCATCATATCCTTTAGCATAACCTTCTTTATATGCAGCATCTTTAATAGATTCAGATTCGTTTTGTATTCTCTCTTTTTCAGCATTAGCATCTTGTATTATTCTTGAAGCATCAACTTTAGCCTGTTCAGAAATAACATGTGCTTCATTCTGTTTAGATTTAAATATTTCAAAAGCCTGAGTTTTAGCATCTTCAATTATTCTGTCCGCCTCATCAACAGCCTTTCTTCTCATATCTCTCAAATCTTCTTCCCATTGAGCTCTAAGTCCTGCAATCTCAGCTTCAATTTCTTCAATAGAAGGTCCTCTGTACTCCTCTTGATACTCTTCATAATCAAGTTCTTCCTGAGATTTATGATGAGGTACTGCAATATTAACTTTTTGAGTTAGTTCAACAATACTTCTAGATTTAAAAACCTTTTCTGGCATAATTTACTCCCAATATTCTTAAAAGCTTTATATTATTTTATTATCAATTATTATTTTTTACCAATAAAAATTACAAATCAAAATATAGCAATTTTTATCACACAACCATTTCATCTTCACCAGCACGGGCAACAACAATATCACCTTGCTCTTCAAGTTTACGAATGATGTTAACGATTTTCTGTTGAGCTTCTTCAACATCTTTAAGACGAACAGGTCCCATAAAGTCCATATCCTCTTTAAGTAATGCCGCAGCACGTTTTGACATATTTCTATAAACTTTATCTTGTGCATCTGTATCAACACTTTTAAGTGCTTTAGCCAAATCACTAGAATCAACTTCACGAAGTACTTTCTGTATAGCTCTATCATCAAGTAAAACGATATCTTCAAATACAAACATACGTTTCTTGATTTCTTCTGCAAGTTCTGGATCATCCTCCTCCAAACTTTCAATGATACTCTTCTCAGTAGATCTATCAACACTGTTAATGATTTCTACTATAGAATCAATACCTCCAGCAGAAGTAAAGTCTTCGCTTGCAAGTGTAGAAAGTTTTCTTTCAAGTACCCTTTCAACCTCTCTCAAAACTTCAGGAGATGTTCTATCCATTATGGCAATTCTCTTAGCTACATCAGGCTGAATTTCAGTAGGTAAAGCTCCCAATATACTAGCAGCCTTTTGTGCCTCTAAATAAGCCAAAATAAGTGCTATAGTCTGAGGGTGTTCACCTTGTATGAAGTTAAGCAAATGTGCAGGGTCTGTACGGCGTATAAAATCAAAGGGTCTTACCTGTAATGAAGAAGTAAGTCTATTGATGATATCGCTTGCCTTCTGACTTCCTACTGATCTTTCAAGCAAGTCTCTTGCATAATCTATACCACCTTGAGTTATAAAATCCTGAGCTATCATCATCTCTTGGAATTCTCTAAATACAGCATCTTTATCAGCAGATTCTATATTTTCAAGTCTGGCAATATCAAATGTTATTTGCTCTATTTCTTCCTCTCTCAAATGTTTAAATATTTCGCTTGATGTTTCCATTCCTAGAGATACTAAAAATATAGCAACTTTCTGACGACCGCTTAATACCCGTTGCTTTTTATCTTTTTCTTTCTCTGCAGCCATAATTTATACTCCTATTTTTTATTTTATAACTCAATTATATTATTTACTTTTTATTAATTATTAACTCTTATCATCAGCCATCCAAGTACGAAGAAGCTGAGCAACATCGTCTGGTCTTTCATGGCTTACTCTTATAACTTCATCCATAAGTTTTTTACGAGCAGCATCTTCTAAACTAATCTCACTTATAGGCTCTTCATTAGCATTCATCATAGCCTGTCTACGCATTTCCATCTGTTTGCGTTCAAGCTCCTCTTCTCTAAGTCTGCGTCTTCTAGCAAGCTCTTTCTGTATAGCTCTTATAGCCAATGCTAATAAGAACAATATAAGTAAAGAAATCATTGTTATTATTAATGTCTTTCTTATAAATCTATCACGCATAAGTTTAGAATCTTCAGAATTGAATCTATCCCAATGGTCAAACTGAATATGTGTTACACTTACTTGGTCTCCTCTTTTCAAATCATATCCTATAGCAGCCTGTACTAAAGCTGTAACATTCTTAATTTCTTCAGTTGTTACAGGATGATACTCTCTTACATAAGAAGTTCCATTAGTTATTATAGGATCTCCCTTCTGATCATAAGATTTAGTCCATCTTCCGTCTAATGCAACCGCAGCTGATATTTTTCCTATTTGATAACTTCCCTTTTTGATAGCTTCATATCTTTTACTTAACTCATAATTATCCTGAGCTTCTGTTTTTGTATAAGTCTGCCATCTGTCAGTTTTATCTTTATATCCAGGAGGTACATTTTCTTCAGCTCCTGCAGCACCTTGAGGTATAAATTGCTGACCTTTCCAATCCTCTGTTACTGTACGAGTAGATACATGCACCTTATTAGTAAATTGACTGTCATCATAAGGTGTTGCTGGATCATCTTCTTTTAAGATTATTGGAAGAACTAAATTATTTGTTATTGAAACATCATCCCAAATAAGTTCTAATGCTATTGTTGTTTCTACTCTGTTTGTGTATATTCTTCCTAAAGTTTGTCTTATTTTATTTTCTATCTTTTTTCTTTCTCTGTCTACTATTTTCAACTCTTCCTGAGCAACTTTCAATTTTAAATTAGCTGCCTCATCTGTAAAATCAGTCAATACATATCCAGTACTATCTGTAATAGTTACAAATTCAGGTTTTAATTTATCAACACCCATAGCTATCAACTGCTGTAAGCCTCTAACAGTTTTAGGATCTCTTAACATCTCCTCTTTGAAAGGCTGTGCTTTAATAACTACTGATGCTGTAACAGGTGAATCTATATCTGTTAAATATTCTTTCTTTGGAAATGCTAAATCTACTGTAGCTTCCTGAACAAAATCAAGTTTAGTTAAAAGCTGTGTTATAGCTTTAGTTAATGATCTTCTTTTGTTAATATCAAGTTCAACATCTGTTATACCTATACGAGGCGAATCGAATAATTCCCAGCCGTCAACTCCCATAGGCATTCTACCCTCTTTCACCAATTCTAATTCTGCTTTTGCTTTATCATTTTGGCTATTAAGAGTGATGAAACCATTTCTGTATTGGTATCTTATGTTATTAGCATCTAATACCGCTATGACATTTTTAGCATCTTCCTGAGTCAATGCTTGTTGGAATAATAATGTACCTGTTTTTCTTGATGTGAGTACTATTGTTGCAACTATTGCCCCAAGAGCTATTACTAATATACCTATTAAAACGGCTTTTTGCAATGTTGTTGTTTTAGAAAAAATATTTTTTATTTGACTTGTTAATTTATTTATAAAGTCCTGCATTAGAAACCACCTAATAAAAGTTATCTTTAGAATTTATCGGTTATAGTTATGTTTACTTTATAAAAAAATTATGTTTATTTGCTAGTTTACATAACTATTTTTTCTTTTTATGAATATTAGTTTACATAATTATTTTTGTCAACAAGTAAACATAGTATTTTATAAATTTATAATGGACTTTTTAGAATTTTTTATTAAATTTCATTTTTTATACTTATAATATTATTATAACCTAACATTTTTTTAAGAAATTTTCAACCAAATTTAGTGCAAATAATACGCTTTGTTCCCTTACTAAATTCCTATCACCTTTAAAAATATTTTTATAAGCCTTAATATAACCTTTTGACGCCAAACATATCCATACCAAACCGACAGGCTTTTCATCAGTACCACCTGAAGGACCCGCTATACCACTTATTGCTATTGATATATCACTTTCCATTATTTTTCTACTGTTTTCTGACATTTCAAGTACGCATTCTTCACTTACAGCTCCATATTTATTTAATGTTTCCTCTTTTACATTTATCATCTTATTCTTTATTTCATTGGAATAGGTTACAAAAGAGCCTTCAAAACATTCAGATGAGCCTGAAACCGATGTTATACTTGAAGCAAACAATCCACCTGTACAGGATTCAGCAGATGTTATTTTTAATTTTCTATTTATCAAAAGCTGAACTGTATTATTGGATTTTTCTTCTATTTGCTTTTTTATTTCTTCTCTATCTATTTTTATATTATCATTATTCATAAAATAACCAAAAAATATAATTTTAATTAATCAATACTATAAAACTGTTTTATTTCATAAGCTGTTTTTTCAAGATCATTTTCATTGATTCTATTATGCTCTTCTCTTCTAAACCAAGTTAATTGTCTTTTGGCAAAATTTCTAGTTCTTTTTTTTATAAGTTCAATAGTTTCTTCCAAACTCATAGATTTATTAATCAAATACTCATAAATCTCTTTATATCCTATAGCCTGCATAGATGTATAAGTATTATCTATACCCATATCTATTATTTTTTTTACTTCATCAAGCAAACCTTTTTCAAACATAATATCAACTCTTTTATTTATATTATTATAAAGTTTTTCTCTGTCTATATCAATAATATAGCTTAAATAATCCAAATCAACAACGGGTTTTCTAAGTTTTTTCAATTCCGAGAATTTTTTTCCAGTATTATAATAAACTTCCAAAGCCCTTACTACTCTTCTGGCATTAAATCTATCTATATTTTCAGCCGCTTCCCTATCAATATTTAAAAGCTCTGAATATAAACTTTCAAGTCCGTATTTATCTATTCTTTCATAAAGCTCTTTTCTTATTTTTTGAGATGACTCTTTATTATCATTTTCTTCATCAAAAATACCATATTTTATAGCATCTATATAAAAACCAGTGCCTCCAACTCCAAATATAGGTTTATTGTCCATATTATTAACAATATCTTTAAATATATATAAATAATCCTTTATATTGAAATTGACAGAAGGTTCAAGTATATCAACCATTTTATAATTATATTTATCGATTTCTTTTAAGGAAGGTTTGGCAGAGCCTATATCCATATATCTATAAACCTGTATAGAGTCTATAGATATTATGGAGGCATCATTGAAATAGTTATCTATCAGTTTATGAACGAAACTGCTTTTGCCTGAAGCTGTTGCTCCTGATATAAATACTATTTTTTTCACTTTATTTATTCATCTTTTTTCTTTAAAACTCTTTTTTTCTTTTTAGACTTATCCTCATCTTCATCATAATCATCAGAATCGTCTATATCGGAAGCAACATACTCTGTATTAACCTCCTCATCTGAAGATTCATCTTCAGAAACATATTCCCCCTCATCATAAGCTATTTCAGAATGTTTGAAAGGTGCTTCTTCATCTATATCCATATCAACACCTTCTTCATATTCATACTTAATTTTACCGTCAAGTATATTTTTCATAACAGTAGGTATATATTTTCCGCCCCTGTATTTAGTTTCTCCTTTAAGAAGTGTACCGCCATTTTTAGCTAATTCTATCATAGCTTTACTAAGTTCATAGCGATTTCCCTTATATTCTATAAGTTTCTCTAACGGTATTATACCCATATATTAAACTCCATATATTTGATTTTTATAATTTTGAATTGATAGCTTCTTCTAATTTTGTATAAGCTTCTTCAATATTGTAATTTTCTATAATAATATCGAATTTATCTTTATATTCTAATTCTCTTTTGGCGTCCCAGATTCTAAGTTTGATACTCTCTTCAGTTTCAGTACCTCTTCCTTCAAGTCTTTCTTTCAAAATTTCTATAGAAGGAGGGGTGATAAATATATAATTAGCATCTATTCCCTTATCTTTTATATATAAAGCACCTTGAATATCTATATCCAGTATTAAAATATTATTTTCATCATCAGCTTTTTCTAATTCTTTGAAAGAAGTTCCGTAATAATTATCATGAACTAATGCCCATTCTATAAATTCGCCTTCTGATATCATTTCTTCAAATTTTTCTTTGTCTATAAAATAATAATCTTTACCGTCTACTTCATTTGCTCTTTGCGATCTAGTTGTGTGAGATACACTAAAAACTGCATTACTATGATTAGCCATATATTTTTTTATTAAAGTGGTTTTACCAGCTGCTGAAGGAGCTGTAATAACAACGATATTGCTCATAATACACCAAATATAGAATTGTGTATCATTATATCATAACAAAAAAAATATTTCAAGTTTTATATAAAAAATATTAAAAAATATAATACACTAATTATCATAAATTTGCTTAAAAATTTATTTTTACATAAAACTATTAATTAATTGATATTTATTTATTTTAATGTATAATAACTCAAGTTTGAATACAAGGAGTAAATTATGTCGGAAATCAGGGTTCGTTTCGCTCCGTCTCCAACAGGTTTTTTACATATAGGAAATGCTAGAACTGCATTATTTAATTGGCTATATGCCAAAGCTATAAATGGAAAATTAATATTAAGAATAGAAGATACAGATCAGGAAAGAAGTACTAAAGAAGCTGTTGATATGGCTATAAAATCATTGAAATGGTTAGGTATAGATTGGGATGAAGGTCCTGAAGTAGGTGGCGATTATGGTCCGTATTTTCAGTCTGAAAGATTAAATATATATAAAAAATATACTGAGAAACTTATGGAAGAAGGAAAAGCATATTATTGTTTCTGTACTTCCGAAGAATTAGAAAAAAAATCTAATATGCAGAGAACTTTAAATCAGCCTATCATTTATGACGGTAAATGTAAGGATATACCTTTAGAAGAGGCTAAAAAAAGAGTTGCAAATGGAGAACCTGCTAAAATTAGATTCAGAGTACCAAAAAATCAGATTGTTACTTTTGATGATTTTGTAAGAGGAATAGTAAAAACTAACAGTGATGAAATAGGAGATATTATTATAGTAAGAGAAAATGGTTTTCCTACATACAATTATGCTGTTGTTATAGATGATATGCTTATGAAAATTTCCCATGTTATAAGAGGAGAAGATCATATATCAAACACTCCTAAACAAATACTTATTTATGAGTCATTGGGTGTTGAAGTACCTAAATTTGCTCATACTTCTTCAATATTGGGAAATGACAGAAAGAAATTATCAAAAAGGCATGGTGCGGCTACATTAATGGAATACAAAGATGAAGGTTTTCTTCCTCAGGCTATGAGAAACTTCCTTGCTTTATTAGGATGGACTCATCCTGAAGCAATGGAAACTATGATTGATGATGATATGATTAAAGCATTCAAGCTAGACAGATTCTCTAAAAGCCCTGCTATTTTCGATACTGCTAAATTAAGACATTTAAATGCTTGGCATATCAAAAATATGAATTTAGATGAAGTTACAGAATTATTCATACCTTATTTAGTTAATGGCGGATTCTTAAAAGAAAATTATACAGAAGAAGAACATGCTTGGGCTAAAAAACTTGTTTCTGTTATAAGACATAATTGCGTTGTTTTATCGGACATTGTTAAATATGTTCCTGTATTCTTTGAAAATGATTTCGAGCTTGATGATGAAATGAAAGCTATGGTAAATAAAGAAGAAAGCAAAAAACTTCTCCAATTCATAAAAAATGATATAGAAAATACTGAAGAAATTACAGATGAATATATGAAAGCTTTAATCAAAAAAGCACAGAAAGAAACAGGGTTAAAAGGACCTAATCTATATCACCCTATAAGATATGTATTGACAGGAAGCTCTGCTGGAAGTGAATTATCTCATATATGTGAACTTCTAGGTAAGAAAAATGTTCTTTACAGATTATCTAAATACATTTAATAAATAATCGGGGTAAAATATGATTAATGGTAAACCTTTAATACTTGCTGTAGACGATGAAGAGTCTATAAGGAATCTTATAACATATACTTTTGAACCTCATAATTTGGAAGTTATTACGGCAGAAAATGGTAAATCAGCAATAACTATACTAGAACATAATCCTGTTGATGTTATTATCACAGATTTACTTATGCCTTCTATGACAGGGCTTGCTCTTATAAGAGAGATGAAAAAAAGAAAAAGTTCTATACCTATTATAATAATTACAGCATATGGTAATACTGAAATGGTAAAAGAAATTATTGCTGAGGGAGTATTTAGACTTATAGAAAAACCTTTAGATTTTGATGTATTAGTTCCTATAGTTCAAGAGGCTATAGAACATAAAAATAATAATGAGTAATAAATAATTAATTACTTAATTATAAAATAAAAGGCTTAAGTTTATTTAAAACTTAAGCCTTTTTATAGTATATGCAAAAATAAATAAATATAATTAATCAATAATACTTTCTAATTCATCACCTGCATTTTCCAAAGCATCTTCAGCCTTTTTTCCAGCTTTCTCAGCTTCTTTACCAGCTTTTTCTAATGATTTTTCTATATTTTCAGTAGCTTTATCTATAGTCTTTTTTTCCTTTTCGCATGATAAAAAGACAAAAGATAAAATCATAAAAGAAATAAAAATAATTTTTTTCATAATATTCTCTCCATAAATAAAATTTCTCTATGAAATAATTTTTTAATCTGCTAATGAGCAATAAAGTATAGCCCAATAAATATTCTTGGCATTTTTATATATACCAACCCCAACATAAGTATAATCCATATCTAAAATAGAAGATGAATCATTTGGATCTTTAATCATAGCCCTAAAAATACCGTCAGCAGTTTCATGCCCTGTTCTTATAGACTCCCCATAAAATGCAACAGATATGCCATGCTCTGAATATACCGTATGTATTTCGCTTCCATCTGGTCTTTTAGATTCAAATAATTTTGATATTTCTTCTGCCCTGACAGAAGCTGCTACTTGTAAATCATCATTCGTTTTGTACTCGTATAAACCAGCCTTTCTTCTCTCTCCATTTATTAATTCAAGTAGATTTTCAGCCTCTTGAGGATCCTGAGAAAATAAGGGCAATGATAAAAATAAAGTACTAAATAATAATAAAATAATTTTTTTCATAGTCAAATCCTAAAAGCTTTATATATTATATAATCATTATAAAGAATAATCGTAAAACATTTTATACGATTTTCACATTAAATATCCTCCACTTTTTTCCAAAACTTCGGCATATTTTTTAACACCTGTATTAACATTCATAAAACTCTTATCATAACCAACAGATCTTAAGTTATTTAAATCTGATTGAGTATATTTCTGATATTTTCCTTTTAAAGTATCTGGAAAAGGTATATATTCTATTTCGGCACTACTATACACTTCTTTTAAAGCCTTAGCAATCTCTACAAAACTTTCAGCATTTCCAGTACCGCAATTGAATATTCCAGACTTATTAGGGTTTTCAAAGAAGAAAATGTTAACTGAAACGACATCATCAACATGCACAAAATCTCTCAAAAAATTCTCGCTGCCTTCAAATATTTTCATATTATCTCCTGCTTTTATCTGATTAAATAAATGAAAAGCAACAGAAGCCATTCTCCCCTTATGATTCTCCTGAGGTCCATAGACATTGAAATATCTTAAACCTACAACCTGACTGTTAACTTTATTTTCTTCAAATAATTTATTTAAATATCTGTCAAACTGATATTTAGAAAAAGCATAAACATTTAAAGGATATTCATTTTTTTCATCTTCTTCAAATCCGTTTTCTCCGCTTCCATATACTGAAGCACTTGAGGCATAGAAAAGTCTTATCTTCTTATCTAAACAAACATGAAGAATATTTTTACTATACTCATAATTATTTTTCATCATATATTTACCGTCTGTTTCCATAGTATCGGAACAAGCACCCTGATGAAATATAGCTTCTACCTTTTCATTATTTACAAATGAAGTTAAATAATCTAAAGTAAAATCCTCTTTATCTATATAATCACTAAACTTTATTCTATTTAAATTTTTGTACTTTGATGCATTTTTTAGATTATCAACAATTAATATATCATCAATTCCTAAATTATTTAATCCTCTCACTATATTAGAGCCTATAAACCCAGCACCACCTGTTACTATAATCATATTAAACCTCCAATTTTTTTACTATTAATTAACTGTTAATCTTTTTTATTATATTAGTAGTAGAATATCCATCAACAAAATCAATCAATACGGTTTCTTTTGAATATTCTCTTCCAACAATATTTTCAATTTTATAATCTCCGCCCTTTACCAAAATATCAGGATTTACTATTTTTATAAGCTCAAGAGGAGTATCCTCATCAAATATTGATATATAATTAATGCATTCTAAAGCAGATAAAACAATAGCTCTTTCTTCTTCATTATTAATTGGTCTGTCATTACCTTTAAGACGCTTTACTGAAGAATCGCTATTAAGTCCTAGAATAAGTAAATCTCCCAATTCTCTTGCCTTTTGCAAATATTCTACATGACCGCGATGAAGTATATCAAAACAGCCGTTTGTAAATACTATTTTTTTATTTTCTTTTCTATATTCTGACAATATATTATCTAAATTATTTCTTTCTATGAGCTTTTTATTCATAATTAAATCATTCCAAATTTAATATTTATTTAATTATAGCATAAAAAACATTAATAACAAGAATTAAAACTATTTTTATATTCCAAACATGAAATGACTTCTATATGATAAGTATCAGCAAACATATCTATAATATTTAAATCCAACAATTTATAATATTCTTTTAATAAATTAATATCTCTTGAAAAAGTCATAGGATCGCATGAAACATATATAATCTTTTTAGGCTTTATTCTTATTATTTCTGATATTAGTTTTTTATCAATGCCTTCTCTAGGAGGATCCATTATCAAAGTATCAATATTATAATCAATATTTTTTAATGTTATAAAGGCATCTTCACTTTTTATATTGAATCCGTATTTATTTGCAATATTTACAGAATCTTTATTTATCTCTGAAGAAATGAATTTATAATTTTTATTCAAACTCTTTAATTTGCTTTCTATAGCAGCAGTAAAAAATCCACTTCCTGCATAAAGTTCAATTATTGTAATATCATCATTATTCAAATATTTAATAACCTCATCTTGAAAATCATCAAGCAAATATAAATTACTTTGAAAAAATGTTTTATTTCCTATAGGCACATCACCGTATTTAGTTTTATATATAATACTGTAAATTCCGTAACTTTTTATTTTCTTATTATATTTTATAGCTATACCATCAAAATATTTATAAAAATTATCTAAAGATTTTATATTAATTTTTTTATCAATTTCCAAAAAAGCAAGAGCCTCATTATTATTATTTTCTATAGCATAAATATTGCCTGTAATATTATTATCATAAACAAAACTTTTTATTCTTTTAAATAAACTCTCTTTTAGTACAATGCATTCATCAATATTAACAAAATCATTACTTTTAAACTTATAAAACCCTATATCTCCATTAACAGCTATCATATTAACTCTGAGTCTGTAATTAGAATTTTTACTTCTGATAATTTTGATATCTTTTTCATAATTAATATTTCTAATAGCATTTGAAACTATTTTCTTCTTTATATCAATCTGTTTATTATAATCGGGGCTGTCCTAGATAACTTAAATTTGTTATAATTTAGTTATGAAACGAAGTAAATTAAGCCGAGAAAAACAATTAAAGTTAATAGAACATTTTGTTGCAGGAACTACAGCCCGAAGAGCTTCTGTTTAAATAGGTGTTAATAAAACAACAGCATCATATTATTTTTTAAGATTAAGAGAATTAATTTTTGAGTATGAAAGAAAAAAAGAAGATGAACTTTTTAATGGTGAAATAGAGGTTGATGAGAGCTATTTTGGCGGTAAAAGAAAAGGAAAAAGAGGAAGAGGAGCAAAAAATAAGATTCCTGTCTTTGGTTTATTAAAAAGAGGCGGAAAAGTATATATAAAAATGATAAATAATACGAAAATGACTGCTTTATTGCCAATAATAAGAGAAAAAGTACAGCCAGACAGCATCGTTTATTCAGATTCTTATCATAGTTATGATATTTTAGATGTATCAGAATTTAAACATTTTAGAATTAATCATAGTGAAAAATTTGCTGAAGAGAAAAATCATATTAACGGCATAGAAAATTTTTGGAGTCAAGCAAAAAGACACCTTCGTAAATTTAATGGAATCCCAAAGAAACATTTTCATTTATTTATTAAAGAATGTCAATTTCGCTTTAATACTCCAAAAGTTGAAAAACAATTAGAAATAGTATATAATTTAGCAAAGAAGGAGTTTTTTTAGTTATCTAGGACAGCCCCT
>NZ_JARHYI010000051.1 GCF_029258575.1 Brachyspira sp.
AAATTAATAAAATATAATAATTTTTGGAATCATAAAAGAATACATTCCGCTTTAAATTATGATACTCCTATGTTATACTTCAAAAAAATAAGGAATACTTAAAGGAAATATCTCTAGCTCCCGTGCATATTTATATAATTCATTTTAAATAAAACTTTCTTTATTATTTGTTTAAATAAGCCATATATTAATTTTTTTATAAAAATATTAAAGTTAATTTCCAAGCGGTCGATAATATATTTAGTTGATTGGACTACCCCCCAATAACTATATTTGTAATAAGCCGCTTTGTTCATCCCACAAAAGCGGTTTATTTTTTTAATTCTTAAAAAATCTAATTTATATTTATACGAGCATATATTTAGCATTTGATAATGAAATGTTTTAAACAATATAAATTTTTAGTATATATTATTAATTATTAAAAATTATATTATTAGTATTATTTAAGGATTATATATTTGATTATTTTGATGATACGCTCATAAAAATAAAAGATTTCAAAGATAATTATCATTATAAAGAAAAACTGTCAGGAGAATATGTAGGTATATTTTTACTTATATTGGTGCGTTCAAAGTTATTAGATGAAAAATATTATATATTAGTTCTTCCTTATCATAAATATTTAGAATATTTTAGTTTTCCAAGTAAATTATTTGTAGAATTGTTAGAATATACTTCATTAGAATATCAGGAACTTATAAAAAAATAGTTCAATATGAAAAATATTTAGATAATTGCTATTAAAAAATTATTTTTTTTCATATATAATATAGTTCTTAATAATATTTTATCAATTTTTATGGGGTTATTTTATGAAAAAATTTATACCTATTCTTCCTATACTTTCAGGTATATTTTGTGGCGGCGGTGGAATATTTATTAGAAGGCTTATGGAATTAAATATAAACAGTTATAGCATTGTTTCTTCAAGGGTTATAGTGGCAAGCATAATATTTTTTGTAGGTTTATTTATATATGATAAGTCTTTGCTAAAAATAAAATTAAAAGATTTATGGATATTTGTATGTGCTGGAATACTTGGTATATTAGGGCTTAATATTTGTTATAATGAATCTATAAAGGAATTATCATTATCTTTATCCGCTGTACTTTTAAGCTTGGCACCTATATTTGTTTTAATATTTGCAAGCATATTTTTTAAAGAGAAAATTACTTTAAGAAAAATTTTATGTATGATACTAGCATTGATAGGGTGTTTTTTTGCAAGCGGAATTCTTGAAAACAATGAAACTATGAATTGGACATATTTGGGCATATTTATAGGACTTCTTGGAGCTTTTTGTTACGGACTTTACAGTATATTTTCTAAACTTGCTATTTTAAGAAACTATAATACATTAACAGTAACTTTATATGCATTGTTAAGTATTTCTATTATACTATTTCCTTTCACAGATTGGAAAACAATTTCAAATGTTATAGTGGATAATGGTGCTGGTATGTTATTATTTATGATTATGCATTCGCTTTTTACTTCAGTATTTCCTTATGCTTTTTTTACTATATCATTAGGTTATATTGATGTAGGAAAGGCTTCTATACTTGCATCAGGAGAACCAATAGCAGCAACTGTTTTCGGGCTATTATTTTTTAATGAGATACCAACTGTACTTTCTGTTATAGGGGTATTATTAGCATTAATAGCTTTAACTTTACTTAGTTTGCCAGATAAAAATAAATAATTTTTACAAAAATATATTTTTTAGTATATAATATAATTTATATTATTTTGAAGTTATGAAAAAAATAAAGGGTTAGTTTATGAACAGCAATAGATTAAATAGAGTTATTAATGCTATGAAAGAAAAAGATATTTATCAGTTTATTATAACAGATAGAATGTCAATATATTATCTTACAAATATTAATATACATTCAGGGGAAAGATTTTTAGGACTTTATATTAATCAGGATAATGAAGTACATTTAATTAATAATCAATTATTTCCATTAAATAATAATGATATAGATGTTTTGTATTATTCGGATACGGAAAGTGCTGTAAATAAATTATCTAAATTTATTAATAAGGATAAAAATATTGGTATAGATAAATTAATGACTGCTAATTTTTTACTTGAGATGATGGAGCTTAATATTGCAAAGAACTATATTAATGCATCTTCCTGTATAGATTATGTAAGAATGCAAAAAGATGAAGAAGAAATAAAAAAAATGATTAAAGCTTCTGCAATTAATGATAAAAGCATGAAAGATATTATTGATTTTGTTAAAACAGGCATGAAAGAGATTGAAGTTTTAGAAGAATTAAAACTTATATATAAAAGAAATGGAGCAGACGGAGGATTTTCATTTACTCCTATAATAGCATTCGCTTCTAATGCGGCTAATCCTCATTATAGCACTGGAAATACTGTTATAGGTGATAAAGGATGTTTGGTTATAGATAAGGGCTGTATGCATGATGGATATTGTTCTGATATGACTAGAACTATATTTTTCGGAGAGCCTAATGAGGAATCTAAAAATATTTATAATATAGTGAAAACAGCAAATGAAAGAGCTATTAATAAGATAAAAGAAAATGTGAAATTTTCAGATATTGATAATGAAGCACGTTCTTATATTACTGAAGCAGGATATGGTGAATATTTTACACATAGAACAGGACATTGTATTGGTATGGATGTGCATGAGTATGGGGATATAAGCGGTATACATCATGCTCGATTAAAAGAGGGTATGATATTTTCAATAGAGCCTGGTATTTATTATAAGGATAAAGAAGTTGGTGTAAGAATAGAAGATTTGGTGGTTGTAACTAAAGAAGGACATAAAAATTTAAATAGCTTCACTAAAGAACTTATAATAAAATAATAATTATTTTTTATATATCTTATTAAAGACAATAAAAAATCTTTATTTGACTTTAATTGAAATTTACATTAAGATTAATATCTAGTATAATTATATTTTTTGTTTTAATAAATTTTACCAAAGGGATATAAAAATGGAAGAGAAAAAATACAGTATTGAAGAATCTATAGAATTGATTACAAGGGGAATAAGCGAAGTTATAGGACTTGAAGAGATAAAAGAAAAATTAAAAAGTGGAAAGAAATTAACCGTTAAAGCAGGATTCGATCCTACAGCACCTGATATACATTTGGGACATACTGTACTTTTAAGGAAGATGAGACATTTTCAGTTATTAGGGCATAAAGTTATATTTTTGATAGGGGATTTTACAGGGAGAATAGGAGATCCTTCAGGAAAAACTAAAACAAGACCAAGACTTACTTTAGAAGATGTTTTAAGAAATGCTGAAACCTATAAACAGCAAGTTTTTAAGATTTTGGATCCTGAAAAAACTGTAGTAGAATTTAATTCAAAATGGCTTGAAAAAATGAGTTTTGCTGATGTATTGGGATTAACTTCAAGATATACGGTTGCACAAATGATAGAGAGAGATGATTTTGCTAAAAGATATAAAAATGGTCAGCCTATAAGTATGATGGAGTTTATGTATCCACTTGCACAAGGATATGACTCTGTTGCTTTAGAATGCGATATTGAACTTGGAGGAAATGATCAGAAATTTAATCTTCTTGTAGGAAGAACTTTGATGAAAGAATATGAATTATCTCCTCAGGCAGTCATTACAGTACCTTTATTGGAAGGTTTGGACGGCGTTGAGAAGATGAGTAAATCTTTAGGTAATTATATAGGAATATATGACAGTGCCAAAGATATGTATGGTAAGGCTATGAGTATACCAGACAATTTAATATCTAAATATATGGAGCTTCTTACTGATATACCTATTAATGATATTAAGAATTATATTAGGGCTATGGAAAATGGTGAGAATCCTAGGAATATAAAAGCAATATTGGCAAAAGAGATAGTAAAGATTTATCATGGAGAACAAGAGGCATTGAATGCAGAAGAGGAGTTTAAAAGAATATTCAGTTCTAAAGGACTTCCTGATGAAATAGAAGAAATTACAGTTAAAAAAGCTGATAATATTTTGAATATATTATCTCAATGTATGTCTTCAGAAAGTAAGTCTAATTTGAAAAGACTTGTTTCTCAGGGAAGTGTTTCTTTGGATAATGAAAAGATAAATGATATAAATGCGGCAATTTCAAAAGAAGGTATTTTAAAAGTAGGTAAACGCAATTTCTTTAAAATTAAATTTTCTTAATAAATAGAAGTTGAGTTTTAGAGGGTGTAATGCGAATCTTTATCTTGTTATTATTTACATTAATATCTAATGTATTTTTATATGCACAAGATACAAATATCAATAATACTAATGCAGTAAATAATACTATTTCGACCAATAATATAGGCGAAACTGCAATAATGCAGATAAATAGATTCGATGCCAAAAAAAATCCTATATCCTTTATTAATTTAGTTAATTTTACTCCATTTTATGTTCTTAGAGAGTATGCTAGAATTAATAATATAGAAATTTATCCTTATGATACAGAAAGCAGTTTAAGAGCTAGAATTATAGAAAGACAGGTTAATATAAAACAGGAAATAATTAGGGATAAAGATCAAATAAAGGAAGTAGCAAGAATTACCATAAATAGAGGTGGGGCTCAGGTAGAACTTATAGGTGCTGATTTTGTAGAACGTTATGAAATAACAGAAGCAGAAGAAGAACTTATATCATTATATGGTAATGTTACTATGCGTTTATATAATAATATTCTAATTGCTGATAGAGTTGTATACAGTTTAAAAACAGGAGAGGTTTTTGCCTCTGGTAATTTAACTGTAAAAGCAGGCGAAAGTACTCTTAATGGCGAATGGTTTATGCTAAATAGAGAAAGTAAAAAAGGGGTACTATTCGGTGGAGGAACTAAATTTATGTCTTTCACTGTTCAGGGGCGTATAATAAAATTTAATGATCAGGATTTTTTTGCAGAAAACAGTAGTGTAAGTTTTTCACGTCTTACTCCTATAGCTCATGATTTTTTAACAAGTAGGGTTTATCTTTGGAACAATAAAAATGTAATGATATTCAATAGTCTTTATAGAGTTGGAAGACAGCCAGTATTTTATTTTCCGCTATTTATACAGAATAATGTTGGTACTGGTATTATATCTGCTTTCGGAGAATCTTTAAGAGAAGGTGTTTATATACAAAATTATAAAATATTTAATTTATACGGTGTGCAGCATAAAATAAGATTCGATGCTTATCAGAAACTTGGTTTTCTTTTAGGAGATGAAATAAGATATACTAGTCAGTATCAGGATTTGGCATTAGATGCTATGTTCGCTTTGGGAAGACAGTATTATTTGCTTGATTCATATATTACATCAAGTATAGGTTATGGTACAAGATATGTTAACTATTTTGCTTCTGGGGAGAGCGGAAAATTTGTACCTAGATATAAATTTCAATATGATCATACAATTCAGCTTTATAACAGTCAGAATATCAATAGTTATATAACTGGTAAATTGAATTTAAATAGCGATTTATATTTCAGATCTGATTTTTATAATCAAAGAGGACGGTTTGATATATTAACATTTTTTACTTCTATTACAGGTAATTTGCAGGATATTGGAGATTCTTATCCTGAAAGCTATATAGAAAATTCTGTATATATTAATAATAATATTTATGGAGTAAATTTAAAAGTAGGGGCAGAATGGGATTTAGAGGCTGTTAGAAATATATCGGTAGATAATAATACTAATTTTGACTATTATATGCCTAAACCTTATAAATTAGTTTTACCTTCAGTTGAAGCTAGTTATAGTTCAGTACTTGGAGATGAAACTTCATATTATCTTCCTGGGCTTAATATAAATTATAATTTAAGAGCTAATTATAATCATACTATCAATTATAAAACTTCTGAAGGTATTGCTTTTGTTAATAATCCTATGCTTGATTCGCAATTGAATGATAAACTTGCAGAAAGAAATAATTTAAATTTATACGGAGATATATCAAGAACTTTTACTAATGAGTTTATAAGATTTTCTCCTAATATAAATTTGGAATACTCATATCAAAACAGTATAAATCCTAGTGCAGAAGACTTAATTTATGATAAAGATAATACATATTTTGGTATTGGTACAGGAATGAATTTTTCTATGTTTCTTCCTTATAGTATATTGCCTTATAATTTTACTAAATATTTTGAACCTACAATAAGATGGGATACTACTTATGCTTTGGGCTATAGATTTAAAGAAAAATATATTGATACAGAAACATCAGGAAATCAGGTTGGAGAGTTTAATAATCATAATTTCACCACTAGATTTGCTATAGGAGGAACAGGATACAGTTTATTTTATCTTCCTAATTTAAATCTTAATTTGGAATCTTTTATAACTACAGGATATGACTTTATACCTACATACAATTCTGAAACTAAAATTTATGGGGTGGAATTCTCAACAAATAAAATGCTTACAACAGAGGTAGGTGCTTCTGCGAGACTTTTATATAATCAGTCCTACATCTCATATGATGTATCAAGGAATTTATTAGGTACAAATTTGACAGTTAATCGTATAAATTCTTATTTCCATTTTCCAATACCTCTAGGAAAAATTACTGATTGGATTTTGATAAAAAATAATAAGAAGCCTTTTTTTGACGGTATAGTTAATGATTTCAATTTATACTTTGGATTTGCTTTTACTCATGATTTTATTAACTATAGATATAACACGGCTTCATTCACATTTGGTATAGAACTTCAGGTTATAAATCAATGGAAATTTAGAATAGGTACTACAAGTGCGAATGAGAATGCTTATAGATATATAAAATCTTATGCAGAAAAGGAAAATCAAACTTGGGTGAATCCTTTTTGGGATATTATAAATTCATTTAATTTTTCTAATCCTCAAAAAAGGGTAGAAAGTTTATTTAAATTAAAATCTATTGAGGCTAGTATTTGGCATGAATTAGACGGCTGGCAGATTCAGGCTACATTTGCAGTAAGACCTTCTACACTTCCTTCTGATATTACTTCAGGTTCTGTTAAAGGTGTTTATTGGAATAAAGAATTTTGGATTGAATTTACTCTTACTGACTTTCCTAGTGTTGGTTTACCTAAAAGAGAATATAACCTTAATAGCACAATTACTGATTTACAGGATAGTGCTGCTACTACACAATAATTGAGAGTTATTTTATTATGAGAACAATTTTTATTTTAATATTTTGTTTTTCTTTATTTTTATATTCGCAATATGATCATTATGATTTTGCAGACCATATGGAAAATATAGAGAATAATATATCAAAAACTCATTATAATAATTTATATGAAGCTATAGACAATAATGATTTAAAGTATATAAAATCAATTATTAGTAATGATGATATTAATATTAATTCTAAATTACCTGAAGATTATGCTAATAATTTGGGTGGTGCTACACCTTTGCTTTATTCTATATATAAAAATAATAGAGAGATAACTGAGCTTTTAATAGAAAATGGTGCTAATTTAAAAATAAGAGATTTTAAAACTTGGAATAGTATAATGTATGCTGCTGCTTTTTCTGATTTATATACTATATCATTAATTGCTCAAAAAGATTCTGCATTACTTGATAGTAAGACGGAGTTTAATGTTACGCCTTTGCATATAGCATGCGAATATAATAATCTTGAAGTTATAATGTATTTATGCACTAATTCCAATATAGATATAAATGCAAGAGATATTGACGGCTGGACTGCACTTTATCATGCTGCAAATTCTAAAAGTATGGAAGCTTATAATTTGCTAATAGTACTTGGAGCAAATACAAATATTGCAGATAATCATAATGTACTTCCTGCTACTGTTTTAACTAGAAAAATAGAAAATGATGTTAATGAATTAAGAGATATAGATATTGAATTATTTAAGGCTATTGAAATTGATGATTATAAAGCCATTAGATCTCTTATTAATAGAGGAGCTAATATCAATGCTAAAGATGGTTATGGTTTAAGTGCTTTGCATCTTGCTATAAAAAATAATAGTATGTATTCTATTAATATTCTTCTTGCAAATAATAATATAGATTTAGAATCAAAACTTCCAGAAGGTTATTTTACTCATTTAAATAATAATTCCACTGATGCTGTTTATATAGGAAAGGCAACTCCCCTTATTTATGCCATATTTAAAAGTAATGGAGATCCTAAAATAGTAAATATGCTTATAAGAAAAGGTGCTGATGTTAATGCTACTGATGAAGAGGGCTGGTCAACATTTTTGTATGCTGCTGCTTTTGGGGACAGTTCCATATTGAGAAATATTGCATCTAAAAATAGAAAACTTATTAATTCAAAGACTAAAAATAATGTTATGCCTTTGCATATGGCTGTAGTTTATGATAATATAAATAATATTAAATATTTAGTTAGAAATTTAAAAGTTGATATTAATGCTCAAGATGATGACGGTTGGACTGCACTTTATTATGCTGCTGCCAATAATAAGATGGAGGCGTATAAATTGCTTTTGAGATTGGGTGCTAATAGAAACATAAAAAATAATGAAGGATTAAAGCCTGCCGATGTTTTACAATAAAATATAAATTTTGTTGTTATTAATTGATTGTTGTTATATAATTTCAAAATTATGTTTACTAAAATAAAAAATTGTTAGGAAGATATTTGATGATAAAAAACGGAATTTTATTTATTATATTACTATTATCTATTAGTTTTAATATATTCGCTCTAACTCAAAAAGAGAAGGAATTTTTTGATGCTATTAAAGAAAATAAATATGAATCTCAATTAAAAAATCTTTTAAGATATAAAATGAATTTGAATACTACGAATGAAGAAGGATTAACTCCACTTTTGTATGCTATTGAAGTTGATAATGAAAGGGCTGTGAGATTGCTGCTTGATTATAGCGAGGTTAATATGGAATATGAACTTCCTAATAACTTTTCTGATTATACAAAGATAAATATGTATGAAGGTGAGAGTTTTAATATAGGAGGAGCTACTCCTTTAATGTTTGCTATATTTAAAGGTAATCCTAGAATAGCTAAGCAACTTATAGATAAAGGGGCGAATGTTAAGGCTAGGGATAATGAAGGAAGTTCTGTATTTTTATATGCATGCGGTTTTGGAAATGGTAATATTATAAGAATGCTTCTTGTAAAGGATAGAACTTTAGTTAATGATAAAACTCCTAACGGTAATGTTAATGGACTTCATCATGCTGCTTCTCTTAATAATTTAGAAACTATTAATTTTTTAGTTAAAAATGTTAATATGAATATTAATGACATCGATTCAAACGGATGTACTGCTTTATATTATGCTGCTTACTATAAAAAAAGAGAGGCATATAATCTTCTTATCAAACTTGGTGCTAATAAAGAAATAGGTGATAATTATGGAGTTAAGCCTGAATATGTTTTGACAGGAGGAAGTTCTTCTGTTGATTTAGATAATAATGAAAATTATGATTCTCTTACAAATACTTATAATGAGAATATGTTCATTGTAGAAACTATTCAAACATCAGACACTAATGCTTTAAGAAATATAATGATGTATTCTAATTTTAATATGAATTCTGTAATTATAGCTTATGAAACTCCTCTTACTTATGCTATACATCTTAATAAAGATGATATGGTTAATGAACTTCTTAAGTATAGAATGAATAATACAAATATTATCAATATAGAAACTGCTTTTATACCAGAAAATGAATTATATTTTAATGAAAGTAGCAATGGAATAGAGTTTAAAGGTTATGTATATTTGCATAATGCTGGTCCTTTGCAGTATTCTATATTTAAAGGAAATATTAATATAATAAATACTCTTTTGAAGCTTTGTGCAGATATAAATAGAAAAGACAGTTTAGGAAATAATGCTTTAATGTATGCCGCAAGTTATGGAAATGCAGAAATTATTGATACGCTTTTAAATTATTCAAGTAATTCTTATAGAGCCGTTGATATATATGGAGATACTCCTTTACATAATGCAGCAGCATTAGGAAATACTAATACTTTAACTGCCCTTATGAATAGAACTCCTATAAATATAAATGCACAAAATATTGATGGTGATACTCCTTTGCATTTGGCAGTAAAAAATCATAATAGTAATACATACAGATTTTTATTATTAAAAGGTGCTGATTATACTATAAAAAATTATGATGGAAAAACTGCTTCTGATTTATTGTATGGCGATGGAGTTGAGAGTATAGAGAGTGTTATAAATACAAACGGTTTTAATACAAATAATAGTTCTTACACTAATGATAATATAGGCGGAAAAATAAATACAAATTTGAATGAGAGTTTATTTAATAAAGAAACTAATTCTCTGCCATCAAGTAATTATTATACTAATAGTATGAATAATATTAATGATGTTAAAGTTGTTCTAGCTAATACATTTGCTGATGATTTAATATATGAATATAGTGATGAAAATAGTGTAGAAGATGATTATTTTGAGCCTTCTTCTGATGATGATTCTTCTCATATATACGATGGCAATAAACCTTTATTTGAAGCTATATATAATAATAATATTTCTGACATTATTAAAGCAATATCACAAGGTATAGATATAAATGTGAGAAATGATGAAGGATTTACTCCTTTACTTTATGCTATAAATTATGATAGAACTGAAGCGGTAAAAACTCTTTTAAGTTATAGCAATGAAATAGATATAGAAATGCCTCTTAATAATTATACAAATTTCTATTCTGTAAAAGGTAAAAATTTCAGTGGAGAAGTATTATTTAATGGCACAACACCTTTACAGTATGCAGTATTTAAAGGCAATACAAATATGATAAATTTGCTTATAGAAAATAATGCTGATATTATAAATAAAGATTATAACGGACATTCTATTTTATTTTATGCTTCATCTTTTAGTGATGCTAATATGATAGATTTTTTACTAAAGAAAGCTCCTTCTCTTACTAGAGAGAAATCTTTAAGCGGAAGAACAGTTATACATTTGGCAGCCATTTATGGAAATGATGATGCCATATCATATTATTTGATGAACACATTTTTGAGTATTAATGCTCAAGATAGTGAGGGTAATACACCTTTACATTATGCAAATGAAAAAGGATATTCAAGTACTATAGATTTGCTTTTAAGTAGAGGTGCTAAAACTAATATAAAAAACAATGATGGCTTGATACCATCCGATCTACTAAAAAAATAAATGTATAAAATGTATGGTATTTGATATTTACATATAATTTACAATAATATGACTATTAATTTAATTATATTGTGAAATTGAAATATATTTTTATATGTATATACTATATAGTATTATAATAAATATTATTGTTAAGGAGTTATAAAATGAAGCCAGAAAAAAGTAATCTTTTTACACCTTTGAAAATAGGTAATCTTGAAATAAAAAATCGTGTGGTAATGCCTCCAATGTGTATGTATTCTTCTGAAGACGGTTATGTTAATGATTGGCATATTCAGCATTATGTTACAAGAGCTATAGGTGGCACAGGTTTGATAATAGTTGAGGCTACAGGAGTTATGCCTAATGTAAGCGGTATTACAGATAATGATTTGGGAATTTGGGATGATAAATATATTGACGGATTAAGCAAATTAGCTAATGCAGTTCATGATAATGGTGCTAAAATTGGTATACAGTTAGGACATGCTGGAAGAAAAGCTGAAGGAACAAAAACAGATAAAATTTATGCTCCAAGTGCTATAGCATTCAATGAGAAATATAGAACTCCTATTGAAATGAGTCAGTCTGATATTAATGAGGTAATAGATGCTTTTGCTAAGGCTGCTTTGAGAGCTAAAAAGGCTGGATTTGATATTGTAGAACTTCATGCTGCCCATGGTTATTTAATTTCCACTTTCTTATCTCCATTATCAAATAAGAGAACTGATGAATATGGTAAGAACAGAGCTAAATTCTTGGAAGAAGTTTTAGTAAAATGCAGAGAAGCTGTAGGAAGTGATTATCCTATACAGATAAGAATATCTTCTTATGATTGGAAAGAGGGCGGAAACACAGTAAAAGATTTTGCTGAGATGTTAAAGCCTTTAGAGGAAAAAGGTTTATTGGATTCTATCAATGTTAGTACAGGAGCTGTAACTGCTGATGGAAAAATCATTCCTTATGAAGGATATCAAGTGCCTTTCTGTCGTGAATTGAAGCAGTACATGAAAATTCCATGCATAGGTGGAGGACTTATATATGATCCTAAAATGGCTAATATGATGGTTAGAAATGGTGCTGCTGATGCTATATATATAGGCAGAGAGCTTTTAAGAAATCCTTATTGGGCATTACAGGCTGCAAGAACTTTGGGTATTGATGTACCATTCCCTAAACAGTATGAACAGGCTAAAAGATAATAGTCATTAAATATTTTATTTTTAAGTCTGATTATGTTTATTCATAGTCAGACTTTTTTACAATGAAAATAAATTTACTAAATACTATAATTTATATATGTATTTTTGATATAATAATTATTATAATTTATTTCTTGCTATATTTTTATTTAATAATAAAATTATATAATGTAAATTATGAAAACTATATTTATTATAATTTTTATTAGCATATGTTCTAATATTGCATATTCATTTACTCAGGCTGAAAATGATCTTTTGATAGCAGTTGAGAAATCTGATATTATGTCTGTTAGAAATTTGCTCAATACTAAAGACATTAATATTGATGTAAAAGATAGATATGGTGTTACTCCTTTAATGCATGCGATATTTAATAAAGATATTTATATATTAGAACTCCTTTTAAAAAACAATGCAAATCCTAATATTCAAAATGATAGTGGTAAAACGGCTTTAATATATGCATGTATTAATTGCGATTTTGACATTATACAAATGCTTATACTTTATAAAGCGGATGTTAATATTACTGACAATTATAAATCTACTGCTTTGATTTATGCTTCTAGCAGGAATATTGATATTATAAAATTATTAGTTGATTCTGGTGCTGATATAGATGCTCAGAATTTAGATGGAAAAACTGCATTGATGTATAATATTTTATATAGGGCTGATGCTAATATGATTAATACTTTTATTAGTTTGAGAGCTGATATTAATATTCAAGATATTCATGGTTATACTGCTTTAATGTATTCTTCTATATTGGATTATAGAAATTTGGTGAAAATATTAATAAAAAACGGAGCTGATATCAATAAAAGAAATAATCATAATAAAACTGCTTTAACTATGGCTGAAGAAAATAAAAATTATAAAATGGCTGATATTTTAATAAAAAATGGTGCTGTAAGATAAAGTGTCAATATTATGCACTTTTATTACAGCATCATTATTATCAATTAATTTATAGCTTCAAGTCCTAATAATTTTCTTATATCTTTATTATTCATTTTTTTTGCTAAATCTATTGCATTTTTATCTACAGTTGCATTATTTCTTATAAGTTTTCTGCACATTTCAAAATTATTATTTTCTACTGCTGTTGCTAATGGAGAGTATCCTCTTTTATCTTTTATATTTACATCCGCACCATTTGATAATAAACTGTCAGCTATAGCCATATTATTATTTTTTACAGCCATATGTAATGGAGCATATCCATCATCTTTATTATTCAAATCTGATTTTGCATTTATTAAAATATTTGATATTTCAGTATCGTTATTATAAACAGCTATATTCAAAGCTAATTGATTTTTATTATTCAATGCATTTATATTGGCATTATATTTTATTAAAGCATTTATCACTTGTATATATTCATTTCTTGATTTATTTGCATTAATTACAGCTAAATGTAATGGAGTATTTCCATCT
Source organism: Brachyspira sp. (assembly GCF_029258575.1). Taxonomy (GTDB): domain Bacteria; phylum Spirochaetota; class Brachyspiria; order Brachyspirales; family Brachyspiraceae; genus Brachyspira. The sequence continues at coordinate 13,840 of NZ_JARHYI010000051.1, forward strand.
TTATCTTTTATATTAGGATCAGCATTTTTTGATAAGAGTAAATTAACACTTTCTAGTAATTTATTGGAATGATTTTCTATAATATAGTGCAAAGAAGTTTTGAAATTAGAATTTGTATTATCAACATTTGCTCCTAATTTTATAAGTTTATCAGCAGCCTCTATAGATCCATTACCTACAGCATAATGAAGCATAGTATTTGTATCTTTAGTATCAACATCTATACCCAAATTCTTTACTAAATAATTTATATTTTCTGCATTATTTCCAATACTTGCAGATTTTATTAATGATACCACATCTTCACTATTCATAAGAAGATATATATTCTTATTAAGATAAAGTTCTAATATTTTAGGATTAGCATATTCTGAAGCCAAAAATTCACTTCTTGGTTTTTCTTTCATTTGAAAATTTATATTGGCCCCTGAGTCTATTAATAATTTCACACTTTCAAAATTTCTATTTACAGCAGCAATATCCATAGCAGAATAGTATGATCCGTCTATATCATAATTACTATTTTTTATTTTTGTATTGCTTTCTAAAAGAACATTCAAATCAGTATAAGGAGAATTTTTAAGTATATTTATAGAAGCAGTTTGATTATTTTCTGCTGCTATATGTATAAGAGAGAAACCTCTTTCATCTTTTATATTTGGATTTATATTTTGCGATAATAGATTTTGTATAGTTCTAACATCGCCTGATTTCACCGCATTTATCATTTTATTTTCATTTTCAGTAATAGCATATAAGCTTATAATATTTATAAATAAAGTAATTATAATGATCTTTTTCATATTATTCCCATTTACTAATTTAATATTATACATATAATAATCGTTTTTATATTAATTTTTATTATAACTTTTTTATATTTTCTTATATAAATATAAGAATAAAAATATTGAAAAATAGAAAAATATAATATATACTTATGATAATGTTTGGAGGTTTTAAATGTCTAGTATAGAAAGAGATAAAGCTGTTGAGTTGTTCAAAAAATATAATGATGAGCATTCTTTATTTAGGCATGCATTATCTGTAGAGGCAGTGATGAGATATTTTGCAAGAAAAAACAGAGAGGATGAAGATGAGTGGGGCATAGTAGGATTTTTACATGATATGGACTATGAGAAATATCCTGATGAGCATTGCTTTAAAGTAAAAGAGGTTTTAGAAAAAGAAGGTTTACCTGATAGCTTTATAAGAGCAATTCAAAGTCATGGTTATGGTATATGTACAGATATTGAACCTTTAAGCGATATGGAAAAGACTTTATATGCAGTTGATGAGCTTTCTGGATTTATTACAGCCTGTGCTTTAGTAAGACCTTCAAAGAGTTTAGAAGATATGGAAGTAAAATCAGTTAAGAAGAAATTAAAGGATAAAGCATTTGCTGCAAAAGTAGATAGAACTATTATAAATAAAGGTGCTGAAATGTTGGGCATTAATATAGACGAACTTATAAAAGAAACTATACAAGCACTTATTCCTGTACAAGAGAGTATAGGTCTTAAGAAAATTTCCTAAATATTAATGGACTTTGGTTATGAGTAAAATAAAGATACTAACAATAGTAGATATGCAAAATGATTATATGGAAGGCGGTCCTATGGCTGTTAAGGGTGCTGTTAAACTTGTGCCTATTATAAATGATCTTATAAAAAATGGCGAGTATGATGCTATAATTGCCACTCAGGATTGGCATCCTTCTAATCATATATCTTTTGCTTCCACTCATGAAAGAGAGCCTTTTTCAAAAATAAAAGTTATAGATCAGAATACAGGAGATGAGGAAGTTCTTACTTTATGGCCTCGTCATTGTGTTGCTAGAACTTACGGATCTGCTATAGTTGATGGACTTAGAAAGAAAAGAGATTATATATATGTTCAAAAAGGAGTTGATCCTGATGATGAGGGGAACTCTGGTTTTTCTTATATGCATAAAGAGTTTATTGATGCAGCTAGAGAAAATAAGGAAACTTTAATACTTGATTTTGTTGGGGTTTCTCTTGATTACTGTGTTTTTCATACGGCAAGAGATACTGCTGAATATGTGGCTTCTATTGATGCAGAATATTTGGTTAGTGTGAATGTGCTTGAATATGCTTCTGTTGCTGTTAATCCTGAATCTATTGAAGCTTTATATACTTCTTGTCCTCTTATCAATCTTAAAAAGGTTAGATTGTGAAGATCATTAGGCTTGATAAAAAAGAGAATTTTAATAAAGCCTATATTTATAAAAGCCCAATTGGAGATTTAATACTTACTTCTGATGATTCTTCTAATTATATTACTTCACTTAAATTCACTTTGAATGATAATCAGATCATTATTAAAGATGAAGAGCCTTCCATAATAAAAAAAGCAAAAAAAGAATTGGATAATTATTTTGCAAATAAATTAAAAGAATTTTCATTACCTTTAGCTCTATATGGAACAGATTTTCAGTATGATGTTTGGATAGAAACTTCTAAGGTGCATTTTGGTAAAATTGCAACTTATTCGGATATAGCTAGAAATATTTCAAATAAGAAGGGAAGCATATCAAGGGCTGTTGGTACAGCAGAGGGTAAAAATAATATAGCCATTATTATACCTTGTCATAGAATTGTTGGTATTAATAGAAAGCTTACAGGGTATGCTGGGGGTATTGATAAAAAAGAATATTTACTAAGGTTTGAAGGTTTTAATATATTAGATTACAAGATTATGATTAAATAGTGTGGGGTATTTTGTATGCTTAAAGAATCTTATAAAACTAATAGACTCTTTTTAGTTCAGCCTAATACTGGTATGGCTGGAGAAATAGTTGATTTTTACAGTAGAAATAAAGATTTTTTTAGAGATTTTGATCCTCAAAGACCAGAAGCCTTTTATAAAATTAGTACTCATAAGAATATTATAAAAAGAGAACTTGAAGAGATAAAAGCCTCAAGAATGCTTAAATTTTGGATTTACAAAATAGAGAATAAAAAAAGAATCATAGGAATGATTAATTTTAGTAATATTACTATGGGTATTTTTTTATCAACTAGTGTAGGATATAAATTAGATGAATTTGAGCAGCATAGAGGTTATATGACAGAGGCTCTTAAGGCAGCTATTATAATATTATTTAAAGAGCTTAAACTTCATAGAATAGAAGCGAATATTATGCCTCATAATAAACCTTCATTAGAATTGGTAAAAAGACTTGGTTTTGAATATGAGGGACTTGCTAAGAAATATTTAAAAATTAACGGTAAATGGGAAGATCATATTCATATGACTATAATAAATGATGAAATATAATTTTTTATTATTTATTTAATGCAAATATATATTCTATTTTTTATATTGACAAAATATAATTATTATATTAGAACTCGTTACTAAATTTAACAATACACAATCCAATAAATTTATATAATAAGTAAATATCAAATTTACTAATTTTCAATATATATTTAATATGCCTCATATTAATACTCGCTTAGGTTAAAATAAATTCTTTTAAAAACCCTAACATCATTTATTTTAGCAACTACTAATGAAATATAATATGGGACTCTATGTTTTAGTGATATTCAAATTTATTAAACCTGCCGAACATTTTTTACAGCAGGTTTATTAATATATTATTCTATACATTCAGAAAGTATATTAACAGCTTTTTCTAATTCTTTATCTGTTATTGTGAGGGGAGGAAGAAGCCTTATTTTATTTTTAGCGGTTAAAGGTATCACTCCTTTTGATATGCATTTTTCTACAACTTCTTTAGCATTAAGACCTTCTTTTAATCCTATACCAAGCATTAAACCTATACCATCAACATTTTCTACATTATTGAGTTTTATTAATTTATCTTTTATATATTTTGATTTTTTATTTACTTCTTTTAATAAATCTTTGTTTATAATGTTCAATACTTCCAAAGCAGCACTTGCAACAATAGGATTAGCACCGAATGTAGAACCATGATCTCCCTGAACAAATACATCAGAGCATTTTTTACTCATAAGCATTGCCCCTATAGGAAGTCCTCCTCCTAAACCTTTGGCTAATGTAGTAATATCTGGTTTTATATCGAAATGTTCAGAACATAAAAATTTACCAGTTCTTCCCACACCTGTTTGTACTTCATCAACTATAAAAAGTATATCATTTTTTTCGCAATATGTTTTTAATCTTTGTATATATTTTTTATCAAGAGGTATAACTCCTCCTTCTCCCTGTATAAGTTCTATCATTAATGCACAGGCATTGTCTTTCAATTTTTCTACGGTATCATCATAATTGTTAGCCTCTGCAAATGAAAAACCTTCTAGAAACGGAAAAAAGAAATTATGAAAAACTTCCTGCCCTGTGGCTGAAATTGTAGCTAAAGTTCTGCCATGAAATGAATTTTTTAATGTTACTATTTTATTTCTTTTATAATATCTATTATTATCAGCATATTTTATAAATGAGTATTTCCTTGCACATTTTATAGCAGCTTCATTTGACTCTGCACCTGAATTGCAGAAAAATACTTTATCATACTTTGTTATAGTGCATAATTTTTTTGCTAAATCTATATAAGGTTTATTATAGTAAAGATTTGAAGTATGCTGCAAGGTTTTTAATTGATTAGTTACAGCATTTATATAATCTTTATTAGAATATCCTATGCTATTTACTCCGATTCCGCTTCCTAAATCAATATACTTTTTTCCTTCTATATCTTTTAATACAGCTCCTTTTCCAGATTCTAATACCAAATCGAATCTAGCATAAGTATCGGCTACATATTTTTTACTGTTATTTATATATTCTTTTTTTAATTTTGATTTTTGATTATTATTTTTATTTGTTTTCTTACAAGTCATTTTGTGACTCCTACATCAATTTTTATAAAACATAGTTCCTATACCTTCATCAGTGAACATTTCTATAAGTAATGAATGGCATAATCTTCCGTCTATAATAAATACTTTTGATACTCCGTTATTAACAGCATCTATACAATGCTTAACTTTAGGAAGCATTCCTCCTAAAATAGTTCCGTCATTGATAAGATTATCTATATCTTTAATATTTATTGTACTTATCAAAGTGCTTTCATCATCTTTATTTTTTAAAAGTCCAGGGGTATCTGTCATATATATTAATGTTTCAGCTTTTAAACTCTCAGCTATTTTTGCTGCTGCAGTATCCGCATTTATATTGTAAATATTTCCATCTTTATCACTTCCAACTGTAGCAACTATTGGAATATATTTATTTGTTATTATTGTATTTAACAAATCAGTATCAACATCGTCTACATCGCCTACAAAACCTAAATCTTCGCTTCCTTTATATTTGCTTACTTTAAACATATTTCCATCAATACCGCATATTCCGAGACATTTTCCTCCGCAGTTTTCAATTGAGGCTACAAGCTCTTTATTCACTTTTCCAGCAAGAACCATTTTTACTATTTCTGCGGTTTCTTTATCTGTATATCTAAGTCCATTTATAAACTTTGATTCTTTTCCTACTTTGTTCAGCATAGCAGTAATATCTTTTCCTCCTCCATGTACTACTATAACTTTTATTCCTACTGTAGAAATCAAAGCAACATCGCTCATAACTTTCTTTTTTAATTCAGAGTTTTCCATAGCACTTCCGCCGTATTTTATTACAACAGTTTTTCCTGTATATCTTTGTATGTACGGTAATGCCTGATTAAGTATAAATGCTTTATCTCTATTTGAAATATTATCCATTTTGTATTTTCCTTTTTTATATATAATAAGTTTGCATAATATTTTAGCTCCTGTATGAGCCGTTAATTTTTACATAGTCATAAGTTAAATCACAGCCCCAAGCTACAGCCTTGCTTTCTCCTGAATTCATATTGATTGTTACTTTTATTTCATCTTCTTTTAATATTTTCAATGCCTCATCTTCATCAAAAGCAATACCGTATCCATCTTTATAAACATTCATATCGCCATATTTTGAGCCTACATTTATAGAAACTTTATTTATATCAAAATCAGCATCTTCAGTATATCCTACAGCACATGCGATTCTTCCCCAATTCATATCGCATCCGAACATAGCAGCCTTTACTAAATTTGAAGTTATTACTGACTTAGCTATTTTTTTTGCCAATTTTAAATCGCTTACATTGATTACCTCGCATTCTATAAGCTTTGTAGAACCTTCTCCATCTTTTGCTATTTGTTTAGATAAATAAGTATTAACTGTATTCAATGCATTACAGAATATTTTATAATTATCATCTTCTTTATCTATCAAAATATTTTCAGCTTCTCCATTAGCAAGTATTATGCACATATCATTTGTAGAAGTATCTCCATCAACACTCACCATATTATAAGTGGATTTTGTATCTTCGCTTAAAGCTTTTTGAAGCATTTCGCTTGTAATATTGCAGTCTGTAGTTAAAAATGCAAGCATAGTAGCCATATTAGGGTGAATCATTCCGCTTCCTTTTGCTATTCCTCCAATATGAACTGTTTTTCCTGCTATTTCAAATTCATAAGCTATTTCTTTCATAAATGTATCCGTAGTCATTATAGCTTCAGCTGCATTTTTAGAATGCTCTGAAGAATGATTGGCATTATCAATTAATTCTTTTATATTTTTTTGTATATGCTCTATTGGAAGAGGTACTCCTATAACACCTGTAGAAGCAACAGCAACATCTTTTTCATCAATACCCAATACATTTGCAGTGAGTTTGCACATTTCTTTTGCATTTTCAACTCCGTTTTTATTACAGGTATTAGCATTTCCAGAATTGCATATAATTGCCTTTGCTTTTCCATCTTTTAAATGTTCTTTACTTACTGTGATATTCGCTCCGCATACTTTATTTTGAGTATATACTGCCCCTACAGAACATAAACTTTTGCTATAAATTATTGCTAAATCTTTTTTATCTGAATTCTTTTTTATTCCTGAATGTATTGCGTTTGATGAAAATCCTTTAGCGGCACATATTCCACCTTCAATTTGTTTTATATTATTATTTTGAATCATTTTATTTTCTCCTATTTTTTTATCATCTATAATCAGTAATAAATGACTTTATTTACTGTATTCTCTCTTAACTAAACAATTATTATTGTTAAAAAATTACTCTTATCAATTTATGTTATCAATTATATTTAATTAAAATGCAGGCGGTATAAAATTTAGTCCTTCATCTTCTTTTAAACCTAATGCTATATTCATATTTTGTATAGCCTGTCCTGCCGCTCCTTTTACCATATTATCAATTGCTGATACTATTATCAATTTGTCTGTTCTATTATCTAAATGCAAAGATATATCGCAGTAATTAGAATATTTAACATATTTTAAATTTGCTGTTTCTCCAATATCAAGAACTCTTATAAATTTTGAATCTTTATAAAACTCTTTATAAATATTATATATATTTTCTAATCTTTCATTTTTATTTTCTAATTTTGTATATATTGTAGAAACTATACCTCTGTTTAATGGAAGTAAATGAGGTACAAAAGTGATTTTTATATCCTCGCCGTATATGTTGGATAAAGTCTGTTCTATTTCAGGGGTATGTCTATGATTTGCAACTTTGTATGGTGAAAATGCTTCATTACATTCTGTATAATGAGTATTTAATTTTAATTCTCTTCCTGCACCTGTTGCTCCTGATTTTGAATCTATTATAATATCATCTTTGATTATCAATTTATTTACTAAAGCAGGTGCTAATCCTAAACTTATAGAAGTAGGGTAGCAGCCAGGATTTCCTATTATTTTAGCTTTTGTTAATTCCTTTTTATTATATACATTATCATATTTTATTATTTCAGGTATTGAATATATTGCTTCTTTATGAATATCTTTATATTTATATTCTTTGCCGTACCAATTTTTATAATCTTCTTCATTATCTAATCTGAAGTCAGCACCTAAATCTATAAATAAAATATTTTTTTCAAAACATTTCTTTGCAATATTATCGCTTAATCCTGCAGGTAATGATGCAAATACAACATCAGTGTCTTCAAATATTTCATTTTCATCTGATAATAATTTATCCAAATTTTTGTTTAAATTAGGATATACTTCATTTATATTTTTACCCGCATAACTTTTTGATGATAGATTTTTTAATTCTACTTTACTATGCGATAATAATAATCTAATTAATTCTGCACCTGCATATCCTGTTGCACCTATAACGGATACTTTTATCATAATAATATACTCCTATAATAATTTAAAATGATATCATCAAGAATAATATCTAGTTTTGATAAACTTAGTTTTGTTTAAGAAACGAAAGAATAAAGCGGAGGCTTAACGCCTTAAGAAATTATTTTCGATTGTAATTTTATTAATATTATACATTTTTATTTTCCTAAAACTGTTTAATATTTAAAAAATAATACAACAAATTATAAAAAAGTCAAGTAATTTTAATAAAAATTATTAATTTAATATTAAGTTGTATTTTAGAATTTTTATATTTACTATTCTAGTATTAAAAAGTTTTGTCTTAAGTAAATCATTAAATTATGTTGAAAAAATAAGTTTTATATTGTAATATAAATATATGTTTAATTTTTTCTTCTATTCATTTCATTTAAAGCTAGGTATCAAGCCAAGCCAATGGTTTAAATTTTTCTTATCAAAAAAAGAAATTTGTATACAGATTATCAAAAAAAATTATTTAATTTTATTCAAAATATTATATAGTATTAAGAAGGCAAATAAAATTAATAAACATAAAATTTTAATAAAACTTATTTATAGTAATAATAAAAAATTATATAATAATATTTGAGGGTTATTTTATGAAAAAGAATTTTCTTAATAAAAAAATATACTTCATACTTCTTTTATTGATTCTTGTTATAGTATTGATGATATCCTGTAAGAAGATTAATATTTTAGGACCTACACATATACCGCCTCCTACTGACTTTATTATACCTGAAAATGCAATACCTGGACATATCGATGTTAATCCTGTGCCTGCTAAAGATGGTGAAGTTTTTGGAGGTTTTAGAAAAAAGTTTAAATATAAAGGCAAATGGTATATATTAGCTGACAATATGTATGATTATGATCCTAAAAGCAAAGCATTAAATAAAAAAGCCACAAAAATAATACTTCAAATAGATGATAATGGAAATATATCAGTTTATGATAAAAACAGTATAGGATATGATGATTTATTAATGATGGATGTAATAGAAGAAAACAGAGTTTTATATGAAGGTTATAATTATGGAAATTATAATCATTCTTCACAATCCTTTATTTTAATTGATTGCAAAAATGAAAGAAAAATGCATACATTTATAAAAGACATAACTTTCAATAATACGATAAGAATCTCAACAGATTTAGTAAATTGGAAAACTGAAGGTGATGGAAATAATATTTATAAATCATTTCCTAGTGTCAGTAAAAATCCTAATGACAGTTTTCAAGGTACATTCGGAGCAAATGATTACAAAATTGTTGAATTTAAAAACTATATATATTTAATTGGATTACAAGAAGATTTTAGAGAACAAAATGCTTTAACAGGATGTCGCAATGAAAAACAGGGAGAATTTACTGTAAGCAAAGATGTATATTATAGAATAGATAAAAATAAAGATACTTCAGTAGGATCTAATTGGGAGAAAATAAAGACTCCTTGGGGACAAAGAAGCAGACTTTATGTTCGTTATGATAAAGATAAAATATATGTTACAAAAGGTAAAAGAGGATATTATAAATTTTATACATCAAATTCTAAATGGGGGATTAATTATGAAGAATTTGAAAATGATAATACTATATGGTCAACTACTGACGGTGTAACTTGGAATACAGAACCTGATTCATCAGCTTATAATAATGCGAATGAAATATATTCTTATAACATCATTGGAGGAGAATTGCCCCCTATACAAAGAAAAGTAAAAACTCCTGAAGAGCCTAATTGGATAAAACTTAATAATGGAAGATATTATAAATCTGACAATTCTCTTCATGAAATTTATAAAATAAATAATAAATACTATTATATTCCTATACCTCCTTATGAAGAAATAAGAAAGGCTTATAACAGCGGACAGGAATATTTCACTATTACAGAAGCTCATATAAAGAGTGCGGGACTTAATCAATTTTTAACCAAAGATAAAGAACCGAATAAAGATGAAGATTGGACGGTTATCACTCCTATAGATTATACAGATAAATTAATGGTATGGCAGAGTGGTGGTGAGAAAGTAATGCTTAATATTAATAATAAGGCAGTTCAGCTTGTGGACTATACGCAAATAGAATATATGTATAATACTATTAAAGAATATTCTATTGTAATAGATGATTTTAGAAGAACATCAAAAGAATTGAGAGAAGGATCACATGGAGCATATGGAAGAGATATACTCAGGGCTATGCAGTATGATGCTAGAGCTGATATACTTGAGCTTTTGAAAAATAATAGGGAGTATATTATGCCTGATCAGGTAGTTACACATTATACTGTAGAGTTTAAATATTAAGTCAAATTTCTATTGATTTTTTATATTCTTACAATTATAATGTTTTAACTAATAATGACATTAAAATGAGGCATTTATATATATGAATAATATATTCGATTCTGAAAGTTTGCTTAATTCAGCTATGATTGTTTGTTGGATAGGTTTGCTTATATCTTCAGTATTGGGATTAACTATAATAGTTGATAGATTTATTTATTTTACCAGAATAAAATCTCAGGATAATTCATTAGCTCCGAAACTTCTTTCTCTAATTAAAGATAATGAATTAAAGGCAGCTATTGCATTATGTGAAACAGCTAAATCTCCATTGGCAAATATAATAATGGCAGGTTTGAATAATAAAGATATACCTAAAGAATCTATGCAGGGGGCATCAAATAAAGAATTACCTAGACTTGAGAGATTCATTTCTACTCTTTCTACAATATCAACTATTGCACCTCTTTTAGGACTTTTAGGTACTATACTTGGTATGATACAGTCATTTGCTGTGATATCTGTTGTGGGAAGCGGTAATCCTAATGCTTTGGCTTCTGGTATTGCTAATGCTTTATTAACAACTGCAGCAGGACTTATTATTGCTATACCTACTGTTGTTTTTTATAATTATTTTGTAAATACCATAAATGCTAGAATACTTTTTATAGAAAATTTATCCAATGAAATTTCTGATTATATGATTAATCATTATAATAAAGAAAGTAAAAATATTTACTAAAATTATTCCCTAAATATTAAATTACAAATATACAATGATAGAATTGTATTGACAATTAGGTATTTAAGTTTATAATCATAAGATTATTATTATGAAAAATAAAAAATCAGAGAAAGTTTATAGTTTATGAAAAAAATCAGAGTATATATAATATTCATTTGTTTTAATATATATTTATTTCTATCTTTATTTTCATGTAGTAGTAATGATGTTAATAATAAAAATGAAACTATAAAAGACAGGGCAGGAAATGAAATAGTTTTGCCTGAAAAAATAGAAACTATTGCCTGCTTATCACCTTCTACAACTGAAATTGTATTATCTCTAGGACTTGCTGATAAAATAATAGCTTCTGATTCTACTTCTAAAGAAATTCTTCAGACAAATAATATAGATGTATCCAATATTTCTGTTTTTGATATGCTTAATCCTAATTCTGAAAAGATGACAGTACTCAAACCCGATATAATTTTTGTTAATAATTTCAGCGTATTTGGAGGAAAAAATTCTTTGGATTCTATACAAAATTCTGGAATATGCATTGCCGTTATACCAAATAGCGATACTATAAAATCAATAGAAGATGATATATTATTTTTAGGAAATGTACTTGATAAATCAGATGTTGCATCTAATATTATTAATATTATGGATGAGAATATAGAAAAAATCAGATCTATAGGAGAAACTATAATAAACAAGAAAAAAGTATATTTTGAGATATCAGCTTTACCTAATATTTATAGCTTTGGTACTAATGTTTATTTAGATGATATGATAAATATAATGGGGGCTGAGAATATATTTTCAAATAGAAACTCTTGGATATCAGCCTCTGAAGAAAATGTACTGTTTTCAAATCCTGATATAATATTTACAAGTGTTCATTATATAACTAATCCTACAGATGAAATATTAAGCCGTGAATCTTGGCAGAACATAAATGCTTTAAAAAATAAAGATGTCTATTATATACCTTCAGGTTCATTGCCTACTCATAATATTATTAATGCTTTAATTATGATGGCTAAATATACTTATCCTAATGAATACAAAGATATTGAAATTATCAGGAATTAAATAAATGATAAAAAAGATTATAATAATTCTTTTATTGGTTATTATTTCTACTGTATTATCAATATGTATAGGAAGTGTTTTTATATCGCCTAAAGAAATAGGAGCCATATTATTATATAAATTTTTTAATCTCGAAATTATAAATATAGATAAAATAAATGCAGATATTATAGGAATAAGACTTCAGCATGCAATATTATCTTTATTTGTAGGAGCTTCTCTTTCAATGACAGGCGTTGTAATACAGTCTATACTTAGAAATCCTTTAGCTTCTGCATACAATTTAGGAATATCATCAGGTGCTGGGTTAGGTGCTGCTTTGCTTATAGTTATGCATGTGGCTTTTAATCAGTATTTTTTTATAAGTATATCTATGCTTTTTGCTTTTATTACTATACTTTTTATATTATTTATTTCTAATAGGATAGATAAGTATATGAGTAATAATTCTATAATACTTGCAGGAATAGTTATATCATTATTTTTAAGTTCTGTGATGAGTTTTTTATCCTATATGTTTCCTAAATATTCAAATCAAATAATATTATGGCAACTTGGAAGTTTATTTGTAAGAAATAAGTTTGATATTTTTATCATTATATTTATAACATTGATATTTTTATTAGTACTTATGAAATATTCAAGTGTACTTGATATAATGACATTTGGAGATGAAACAGGATTATCTTTAGGTGTTGATGTTAGAAAGATGAGAATATTTTTTATATTAATTTCTTCTTTTATAACTGCAGTATTAACGGCATTTACAGGTATAATAGGTTTTGTAGATTTAGTATCTCCTCATATAGCAAGAAAAATGTTTGGCTCTAAGCATATTATAATTTTTCCTATGTCTGCTTTGATAGGGGCATTACTTTTGAATATTTCAGATATATTTTCAAGAATTATAGTTCAGGGTTCTAATATTCCTATAGGAATAGTTACTGCCGTTATAGGCGCTCCTTTCTTTTTATATGTATTTATATCAAGTAATGGTATTAAAGGAAGATAATTTATTATGAGTAAGATGGTTGAAGTAAAAAATTTATCTTTAAGCTATACTAATAAAAAAGAAGTTTTGAAAAATATATCTTTTTATGTCAATAGTAATGAAAATTTATGTATAATAGGTCCTAATGGCTGCGGAAAGACCACGCTTCTTAAATCACTATGTAAGATAATAGATTTTAATGAAGGTGATATACTTATTAGTAATCAGAATATAAGAAATATTGATATTTATAAAACTATAGCTATAATGAGTCAAATGTCTACTATATATTTTGGATATACTGCTTATGATACTATAATGATGGGTAGATATTTTAATTATAAAGATAAGCTATTATCCATTCCAAGTAAAGAAGATAAAGAATTTGTTATTTATTATATGGAAAAACTTAGAATAATGCATTTAAAAGATAAATTGATAACTGAACTTTCAGGTGGAGAATTGCAGAGAGTATTTTTGGCTAGAACTTTAGTGCAAAATCCAAGTATTATACTTATGGACGAACCTACTAATCATTTGGACTTGAATAGTCAGATAGAGCTTGTTTATAATTTGAAAGATTGGGTGAAAAAAGGAGAAAGATGCATTATCGCTGTTTTGCATGATATAAATTCGGTATTAAATTTTGCTGATAAATTATTAGTTTTGAAAGATGGCAATTCTAAGTATTTCGGCAATATAGAGGATTTTAATATTTCACTTCTTAATGATATATATAATATAGATGTTATGGGCTATATGAATAAATCTTTGGAAAAATGGCATTTAAAATATTGATTTTTTATTATTTTTATATTATACTAATAATGTATATTGAAGGAAATAGGTCAGAATCCTATACTAGCCCGTAGCCGTATTCAGTAGCGAACCCTAATTAACCATTGTTACCTTTAAAGGTGATGAGAAGGTAGGATGTAGAAAGCTGTAAGTCGGAATATTTCAATATATAGTTTATTTTCTGTCGAGGAGCATGGAATGGAATTTCTATTATAACTATTTTTTATATCATTAATTAATTAATTCAGATCTTTATATTAAATTTGTTTAATTATATAAATCAATTTTCTATATCGTTTCAATTTAATGAAACTTTTTTTATTTTTTTAAAAATGAAGTCTTTTTGTTGACAATCGTATACTATTGTCTTATACTATATGTATAGCAGTGGCTTGTCGTATATTTTGTGATAATTTTCTGTTAAATTCTAAAATTAATATCTTCTATATATGTAATTCATTGCTTTTTTATATTGTTGTATTAAAAAATAAAAATTATTAATTATATTTTATCATTTTTAAGGAGGAATTTTTATGGGTAGAGCAATAGAGTTTGTAGGAACTGCTATAGGAGATACTATAGGTCTTGTTATTGCTAATGTAGATAAAAGTGTGTTGGAGAAGATGAATTTAGAAACAAAATACCGTTCTATAGGTATTATAGGGGCAAGAACAGGAGCTGGTCCTCATATCATGTCCGCTGATGAGGCTGTAAAAGCAACTAATACTGAAATAGTTTCTATACAATTGGCCCGCGATACAAAAGGTGGTGCAGGTCATGGTAACTTAATCATTTTCGGTTCTGATGATGTTTCAGATTCAAGACGTGCTGTAGAAGTTGTATTGAAAGATTTAGACAGAACTTTCGGCGATGTTTACGGAAATGAAGCAGGACATATAGAACTTCAGTACACAGCAAGAGCCAGCTATGCTTGTAATAAGGCATTCGGTGCTCCTGTAGGGAAGGCATTCGGTATTTGCGTGGGTGCTCCTGCTGCTATAGGAGTGGTTATGGCTGATACTGCAGTTAAATCTGCTAATGTAGAGGTTGTAGGTTATGCTTCTCCTGCGAATGGTACTAGTTTTTCAAATGAGGTTATATTACAAATATGCGGAGATTCAGGAGCTGTTAGACAGGCTATTATCGCTGCAAGAGAAATAGGCTGTGAATTATTATCTACTTTAGGTTCTGCACCTAAAAATGACAGACCGTCATATATAATTTAATTTAACAATTAGGAGAAGTTCATGAAATCTAAAAGATTTGAAATATTAAGAAACAGACCTGTAAATCAGGACGGATTTGTTGGTGAATGGCCTGAAGTTGGTCTAATAGCAATGGATGGTCCTAATGATCCTAAACCTAGCATAAAAATAGTAAATGGTAAAATAGTTGAGCTTGACGGTAAAAAAGCAGAGGATTTTGATTTTATAGATTCTTTTATTGCTAATTATTCTATAAACATAGAAAATGCTGAAAAAGCTATGAGTATATCTTCCAAAAAAATAGCACTTATGCTATGCGATCCTAATGTAAAAAGAAGCGAAATAGTTGAAATAACAACTTCAATAACTCCTGCTAAAATATCTGAGGTTATGAGTTATATGAATGTTGTTGAAATGATGATGGCCTTGCAGAAAATGAGAGCTAGAAAAACTCCTTCAAATCAATGCCATGTTACTAATGTTAAAGATAATCCTATACAGATAGCGGCTGATGCTGCAGAGGCATCTGTAAGAGGTTTTGATGAAGAAGAAACTACAGTAGGTATAGTTCGTTATGCTCCTTTCAATGCTTTGGGCTTATTGATAGGTGCTCAGGTTGGAAGACCTGGAGTTTTAACTCAATGTGCATTGGAAGAGGCTACTGAATTATTATTAGGTATGAGAGGCTTAACTTGTTATGCTGAAACAATATCAGTTTACGGAACTGAAAGAGTATTCACAGACGGAGATGATACTCCATATTCTAAGGCTTTCTTAGCTTCATCTTATGCATCACGCGGTTTGAAAATGCGTTTTACTTCAGGTACAGGAAGTGAAGTTCAAATGGGTTATGCTGAAGGTAAATCCATGCTTTATTTGGAAGCTAGATGTATATTTGTAACAAAAGGTGCAGGTGTACAAGGTTTACAAAATGGTTCTATAAGTTGTATAGGGGTTCCGGGCGGAGTTCCTAGCGGTATAAGAGCTGTTTTGGCTGAAAACTTAATTACAGAATGTATGGATTTGGAAGTTGCTTCTGGTAATGATCAGACTTTCTCCCACTCAGATATAAGAAGAACAGCAAGAATGTTAATGCAGTTTTTACCTGGTACAGACTTTATATTCTCAGGATATAGTTCTACTCCTAACTATGATAACATGTTTGCAGGTTCAAATTTTGATGCTGAAGACTTTGATGACATAAATGTTTTACAAAGAGATTTGAAAGTTGATGGTGGATTAAGACCTGTAAAAGAGGAAGAAATAATAGCAGTAAGAAATAAAGCAGCAAGAGCTATGCAGGCTATATTTGCCGAGTTGGGTTTTCCTGAAATTACAGATGAAGAAGTGGAAGCTGCAACTTATGCACATGGCAGTAAAGATATGCCTGACAGAAATGTTGTAGAAGATTTGAAAGCTGCCCAAAGCATACTTACTAATGGAATAACAGGCTTGGATATAGTTAAGGCTTTATATAGAAAAGGTTTTGAAGATGTAGCTCAAAGCGTTTTGGACATGCTTAAACAACGTGTTGCAGGCGATTATTTGCATACTTCTGCTATCATTGATAGAAATGGTTATGTTATCAGTGCCGTTAATGATGTTAATGATTATCAAGGTCCCGGCACAGGTTATCAGATAAAGAAAGATCGTTGGGAAGAAATTAAAAATATTCCTAATGCTATTAGCCCAGATTCTATTTAAGGAGTAAGTAATGAATATAGATGAAAAAACTCTAAAATTGATAGTTAGCGAAGTTATAAAAAATATTAATAATCAAAGCAGCGGTAGTGTAAATGTAAATAGTTCCAATACTAATAAAAATGTAAGTTCTAAACATCAGGCTCCTCCTCCTCTTAATTTTAAAGATTTAGGAAAGGCAGAAGTAGGAAAAAATAAATCAGAAGTTGTAATAGGTATAGCTCCTTCTTTCGGTATTCATCAAACTGAAACTATAGTGCATATACCTCATTCTCAAGTATTAAGAGAATTGATTGCTGGTATAGAAGAAGAAGGACTTAAGGCTCGTATAGTTCGTTTTATACATACTTCAGATGTTTCTTTTATAGCAAATTCAGCTGCTAAATATAGCGGTTCGGGAATAGCTATAGGAATACAGTCTAAAGGAACTGCAGTTATACATCAAAAAGATTTACAGCCTTTAAGTAATGTTGAATTATTCCCTCAGGCACCTCTTTTGGATTTGCCTACTTTCAGAGCTATAGGTAAGAATGCTGCTAAATATGCTAAGGGAGAATCTCCAACTCCAGTTCCTGTTCGTAATGATCAGATGGCCCGTCCTAAATATCAGGCAATAGCTGCTTTACTTCATATAAAAGAAACTGAACATGTTGTAGATAATGCAGATCCTATAGAACTATCAATTTCATTATCATAATTTGTAAGGAGATAAAATATGGATGAACAACTTTTAGAGAAAATGATAAAAGAAATAGTTACTAATATTAATAAGAGCAGTAATTCATCAAATATTTCAAGTAATGTTGATATTAGTGCTAAAGATTATCCTTTAGGTTATAATAGAAAAGATTTGATAAAAACTTCTACAGGAAAAAGATTAGATGATATTACATTAGAAGCTGTAATGAATGATAAAGTAGGTCCTAATGATGTTCGTATTACAGCTGAAACTTTAGAGTATCAAGCTAGAATTGCTGAATCTGTAGGTAGAAAAATATTTGCTATGAATTTAAGAAGAGCTGCTGAATTAACTAGAATAGAGGATGACAGAATATTAGAGATATATAATGCTTTAAGACCTTTTAGATCAACAAAATCAGAATTATTGGCTATAGCTGATGAGTTAGAAAATAAATATTCAGCTACAATATCTGCTTCTTTAGTAAGAGAGGCTGCTGAAGTTTATGAAAAGAGAGATCGTTTAAAAAGAAAATAAATATTAGAAAGTTAATATAAAAATTGTTTAAGTTTATTTAACAGATTTTTATTAATAATGGAAATGCCAATGAAATATATTGCAGGAATAGATATAGGCAATTCTACCACTGAAATTGCAGTTGCTAAGATTGATGATAATAATAATGCCGAGTTTATATCTAGTGATTTAGTATTTACTACAGGTATAAAAGGTACTTTTTCCAATAAGCATGGTATTTTTGGGGTTTTGAAAAAGAGTTTAGATAAAGTGAATCTTACTGTAAAAGATATATCTTTAATAAGGATAAATGAGGCTACTCCCGTAATAGGCGATGTTGCAATGGAAACTATAACAGAAACAATTGTAACTGAATCTACTATGATTGGGCATAATCCTAAAACTCCGGGAGGTTCAGGAATAGGTATTGGAAAGAGTGTGCATTATAATGATATTTCTAATCTGAATAGAGGAGAAGATGTTATAATAGTTATTCCTGATAGTATAGATTTCAAAGATGCTGCTGATTCTGTTAATTATGCTTTATCAAAAGGTATTAATATTAATGGACTTATTTTACAGAAAGATGACGGTGTTCTAGTACAAAATAGAATCAATAAGAATATACCAATAGTTGATGAGGTCATGCTTATAGATAAAGTTCCTATAGGTATGCTTTGTGCACTTGAAGTGGCATTACCTGGTAAAGTAATTGATACATTATCCAATCCTTATGGTATAGCTACAGTATTTAATTTATCTCCTGAAGAAACTCAGTCAATTGTTCCTATAGCAAGAGCTTTAATAGGTAATCGTTCTGCCGTTGTAATAAAGACTCCTGAAGGAAATGTAAAAGAGAGAAGAATTCCTGCAGGCAAATTAAAAATAATAGAT
>NZ_JARHYI010000020.1 GCF_029258575.1 Brachyspira sp.
TTGCAATTGGAATTTTTTTAGCAGTATGAACACTTCCTGCAAGAGATGTGCTTCTTTGTAAATAATAATATTTAGAATTGTTATTATAATACATTTTGGGATCATTAGCCAAAATTCTATAAAACATATCTACATCTTCAGCAAGTTTTACTTTAGAGTATAAAAGTTTTTTTTCTTTGAGAAAGTCTTTTTTGTATAATTTATTCCAAGCAACAACGAGAGGATATTCTGGAGTATTTTCTTTTTCAGAGGTATTTACATTGAAGCTACTTATTCCTTCAAAACATTTATCTTTTAAATCTTTTTTCCATTTTTCTAATCTGTTATGATAATACGGCTTTATATAACCTTTAGCCTCATTAACTGTATATATATTGTTAGTAAATACAATATCCGCATCATATTTTATAGCAGTATCATATAAATTCTCTACATAATCATAAGAAATAAAATCATCAGAATCTATAAATACAATATAATCTGAATTACTATTATTAAATCCACTATTTCTTGCAAATCCTAAACCTTGATTTTCATTATGATTAATAAGTTTTATCCTATTATCTTTTTTTATATATTCTTTAATTATATTTTCCGAACTATCCGTAGAACAATCATTAACACAAATTATTTCTATCTCTTTTAATGTTTGATTTATAACACTATCCAAACATTTAGCTAGATACTTTTCTACATTGTATATTGGTAAAACTACTGATACTTTAATCATAAAATAAACCTTTTAAATTTTATTCCCAAATTATTCTATATTCTTCTTCTTTGTTATATTGAGAGTAAGCAGGATCTGTTATATTAAATTTTAACTTAACAGAAGTATCTGTGAAAGTAAATGTTATAGTAAAGCTATGATTTTCACTATTGGTATTTTGGAAATTAACTGTTTTTGTAAATATTATCTCTTTAGTGTAGGGATTTTCTATATCTATATAAGCATCTGCAAAATAACTCCATTCTATTTTATTGTTATATACTGTTATTTTACTATCTTTATTTTTATTATAATATATTCCCAATCTTTCATTAAACTTTATATTAGTGCTGTCAGTTTTTGGATTAAAATTAACTTCTTTATTAGAATATCTTAATTTACTGTATAAAAAATCTATAAAATAAGTATCAGGAGAAATACCATTTATAGTTTCCTTTATATCAAAAGAAAAATTTTTATTAGTGCTTTGAGGATTTCCCAAAAAATATGTTCCCAAGTTATTAGCTGTATTTCCTTTTTTTCCTATGAAAGTAATATTGCCTGTTTCAAAAAGTACAAAATCAAGTTTTATATCTTTTGTAAAATTAACATTCAATGAATATCTTCCTGCCCTTTCTTTTAGCTGTAATGCATTTCTTGAGCCTGTTGGTATATTAATGCATGATAATAATAAAAACAAAATGAAAAATAATAGGAAGTTTTTAGTATATTTCATAATATATCCGAAATGCATATATGAATTTTATTTATTTTAATTATATAAAAAGAATTTTAAAAGTAAAGTTAAATAGCAAAATAAAAAAATATTAACAGCAAATTAAGTTATCATAATGTTTTTTAAAGTTTATATATAAATTTTTTACTATTTATGTTATAATTTACTTATATTAAAGTATAAAATTTTTCACATGTATATATTTTTATACATATATATTTTTTAATAAGGACTTAAAATATGATGAAAAACAAAGAAAGACTTTTATGGATATTTCTTTTAATTTTTGTAGTAGCAATTTCTTTTTTCAATTTTAAAAGCCCTTCTCTAGCAATAGCCCAGCAGGGAAAAGCACAATCTGATAATGATTTTTACTACTATAGCAGATTATTTCAGAAGGTATTTGCAACTTTACAGCAGAATTTTGTTGATACTAATAATGTAACAACAAAAAAACTTATGTATGGTGCAATAAAGGGAATGCTTGAAGCAACCGATGACCCTTTTACATTCTTACTTGATGAGGAATTAAATACAACTTTAAATACAGAAATGTCTGGAAGATATGGCGGTGTAGGACTTTCAATATCTAAAAATGCTGATAAAGGATTAATGGTTGTTTCTCCTATAGAGGATGGTCCTGGTGAAAAGGCTGGAATATTATCAGGAGATTTCATTATAGAAATAGACGGCAAAAGCACAAAAGATATGTCGGTTGATAATGCTGCTAATATAATGAGAGGTAAAGAGGGAAGCAAAGTAACTTTAACTATATTAAGAGATGGAGTAGCTGAACCTATTAAATATCCTCTTACAAGAGCAATAATAGAAATAAAAAGCGTTAAATATAAAATGGTTGATAATAATATAGGATATATCAGAATAACTACTTTCGGTGATGACACTGCTAAAGATTTAGAAAACTCTTTAATAGAGCTTAAAAAGCAGGGTATGAAAAAACTTATTCTTGATTTGAGAAATAATCCGGGCGGAAGACTTGATACTGCTATAAATATAGTAGATGAATTCCTAACTGAAGGAAAAATAGTTTATACTAGAGGAAGAAGTAAGAATGAAAATCAGGATTATTATGCTTCTAAAAAAGGAGATGAATGGTTAGAAGGCGATATGCTTGTTTTAGTTAATCAATATAGTGCTTCTGCTTCTGAAATACTTTCAGGTGCTTTACAAGACAGCGGAAGAGCTAACCTTTTAGGTGAAACCACATTTGGAAAGTTTAGTGTACAATATGTCCTTCCATTGGATACAAGAGATAATACATCTTTCAAATTCACCGTAGCTCATTATTATACTCCAAATGGAAGAAGACTTCATGGTAAAGGTTTAACTCCTGATTTCGTTGTTGTAGAGCCTAAACTTACAAGCACTGATATAACTGCTTTAACTGAGCTTAGAAAAGGCGGACAAATATCTGCTTATACTAAAAAATATCCTAATGAAAATTCTGATGCAACTGCTTTACCTGCATTCAAAGAAGAGCTTAAGAATCAGAATATTATGCCTAGTGATTATTTACTTGAGCGTTTAATATACAATGAGAGAAATTTGGATAGTTATAAAGAGATATATGATCTTAAATATGATAAGCAATTGAAATCTGCTATTGAATATTTACAAACTGGAAAGGTTCCGCCTCAAGATAAAGAAGAGCCTAGAGAAAATTGGTCTAATGAAAAAGAAGAAAATTAATTAATATATTTTAATTTTATTAAGGTGATAGTATTTTTATATTATCACCTTTTTTAATTCCCCACCCTATAGATTTATTACTTTATTATAAATTTTAACTTCCAATTTCTTTATTATAAAATAACATTTATTAGTTTCCCACCCAAGCTTTTTTAAATTTATAATGTATAAAGCACATGCAGAATGAAATTAAAAATATAAATGCAATTGAAATTTTATTATATTATATATTTTTCTTACAATAGATTATCTTATGATATAATTATTATCCATATTGAAACTTAAATTAACTTCTAAATTTTCAAGCTTTTTATTTTTCTTTTCATAGTCCTCTTTTATTTGTACATATATGCTGTATAAAGCACTCATATTTACAAACTTAGCATACAATTCATTTTCTCTACCGTTAAAAGCATTTTCTCTAAAAAGCTCAAATATATAATTGCTTATTAAATAATAAGTATGAAGCTGAGTTTTATATAAAATACAGTTTTTATTAGAAGATTTAAAATTTAAATTAATTTTTTCAGATGAATGAAGCTCTTCAAAAAAAGCATTATCAGCACATATCTCTGGAAGAAATAAAAATAAATCAACAGCTAAACTACTGTCTTTTACCACATTATAAGCCATATCCTCAAGTTTTTCATAAGAATCTTCAGTTTCTTTTGTATTTAAAACTATATTTGAATATTGCTGAATATAATTTACAATATCCTCATTGCTATGCGGATAAGGAGTATAAGTTTCATCGTCCTGAACTAAAAAGAAAAATTGCTTATCAGCTGAGAAATTTGTATCATTCCAAGTTTTAACATATTCATTCATCTTATTTGAAAGTTCAGGTATATTTATATCATTTATTCTAAGCTCACCTATAGAATAATCATCGGCAGCCTTAGCACCGTATATTTTAATGTAGCAAATTTTTTGATTACCTATTCTTTTTAATATATCATCTTTAAACATATCCCAATAAATATTTACATTTTTAGGTTTGCCGTTATCAGTACCCATATTCACTAAATTGCTTGTATAAACTTTCCATTTATGTTTTTTACCTGCAAATTCAGTTTCTGCTTCATCTATTGCATTGTTTTCATACATAGCTTTTATACCAGTCATAATTCCAAATATAAAACTTCCATTTGAAAGCCCTACAGAAGTATTGGCATCTTTACCAGCACTAGCACAGCATTCAAAAATATCTCTATCCCAATCAGGGCTTGATATATAGTAGTTTATAACAGCACTTTGATCAGTTATATTGTCTGGATAAGCATTTATAAATATATTCCATTTTTTTATAACTATGCTTCCCTCTACTATTTCATTATCTATATCTTTTGCTAAAATAGATGATATGTCCTTTATAATAGCATCTGCTTCACTAGTATCAACAGAATTAGCCTCATAACGGAAAGTACCGCTATTTATCTCTTTTTTAAAGTCATTATATAAATTACTAAAATAATTGTATTCTTCATCGCTTATTATTTCTTTATTGCTTTCTAATATATATAATGCCTTTTCTATATTTTGAGATGCATTTGTTATATCAGATTTTCCTAAATATGCATATGATATTTTATAAAACCAAGTATGATGATTTCTAGTTTCTTCAGATAAAGAATTAAGAATTTCTATTGCTAAATCAAATTCCCATGTATTATTATAAGCTACAGCAAGCTGCCCTATAATATCATCATTTAATTCTTCTCTAGGATATGAAAGTATTAATTTAATAATATCTTTATGATTTCCTTCATTGTATAGTCTGTCAATTTCCAAGTTCAATTTTTCATATTCTTCATTATTATTCATATTTCATATCCTTATTTTTTATTTTTAGAATATTATATATTTAATAATAATAAAACAATATATTTTTTGTTTAACTTTTTTATTATTTTAGTATATAATAGACTTAACTTATTTATAAGGAGTTAAAAAATGACAAAGGTTGTTTTAATTCGTCATGGTGAGAGTGTTTGGAATAAAGAGAATCTCTTTACAGGCTGGGCAGATGTTACATTATCAGAAAAAGGTATAGAAGAAGCAAAAGCAGGTGGAGTAGAACTTAAAAAAGCAGGATTCACTTTTGATAAAGCATACACTTCTACTTTAACAAGAGCTATCAAAACTTTAAATTTGGTATTAGAAGAAATGGGACTTTTATGGATACCTGTAGACAAATGCTGGCAATTAAATGAAAGACATTATGGAGCTTTACAGGGGCTAAATAAATCTCAAACAGCTGAAAAATATGGAGAAGATCAAGTAAAGGTTTGGAGAAGAAGCTATGATACTCCTCCTCCAGTATTAGAAAAATCTGATGAGAGATATCCAGGTCATGATCCTCGTTATAAAAATTTATCAGAAAAAGAACTTCCTCTTACTGAATGTCTTAAAGATACAGTTGCAAGAGTAGTTCCTTTCTGGGAGAATGTTATACTTCCAGATATTAAAGCAGGTGAAAAAATTATTATCGCTGCACATGGAAATAGTTTAAGAGCTTTGGTTAAATATTTAGATAATATTTCTGATGCTGATATTACCGAACTTAATATACCTACAGGAATGCCTTTGGTTTATGAGCTTGATGATAATTTCAAAGCTGTTAATAAACAGTATTTAGGAGATCCTGAAGCTGTTAAAAAAGCTATGGAAGCAGTAGCTAATCAAGGTAAGAAAAAATAATAATAAATATATTTTTTATTATTTGATTTTGTAATAAAAAAGGGAGTCATTTAAGACTTCCTTTTTATATTTTTGTTTTAATTATTCTTTTTGCATAAAAAACTAAAAATATAATAGATAAAATCTTATCAAAATCTGTAAACAAGAATAAACTTAAAGTAGCAATTATAAAAAATATTTATAATCAAATAAATATAAAGTGCAATTTAAAATATAGATTTTTATTAATTTAATATTAATTATTTAATTTCTTTTTCACAGTAATTTCTTAAATAATCCTGAACGAATTCCAAATCTTCTCTCGTATCTATACCATGAATAAATTTTTGAGTTTCTACAACTTTTATTTTCATACCATTATAAAGCCATCTTAATTGCTCCAACTTCTCAACATTTTCATAATGGCATTCTTCAAGTTTTTCTATTTTTAATAAAATATCTCTTCTAAAGGCATAAACCCCAATATGTTTGTAATATTGTGCTTTGATATTCTGATCGAATCTTTTATGAGGTATTGCCGCTCTAGAAAAATACATAGCATAATCATTTATATCCGTAACAACTTTAACAGCATTTTCATCTTTTATTAAAAAACTTTCATCATCTATTTTAGTTTTTAAAGTTGCAATATCAACATTTTTATCATCAAAAGCATTTATAACAGGATTAAGAATCGATTCATCTATTAAAGGCTCATCTCCCTGCACATTAATGATAATATCACTATCTATTTTTTTAGTCACTTCAATTATCCTAGAAGTACCAGAAGTATGTTCGCTTGAAGTCATTACAGCCTTAGCATTATTTTTTTCACATATATCCATTATCTCTTTAGAATCAGTTGCTATAATACATTCATCTATTTTTTTTACAGCTTTAACATTATCATATACCGCTATTATTATAGGCTTTCCTAATAATTCATAAGTTAATTTTTTAGGAAATCTTGAAGAGTCGTATCTAGCAGGTATTATCGCTGTGATTCTAGGCATTTTATATCTCCTATTATTTTCTTAATTATTTTGATCCAAGCATTTCTCTGGATATATTTTTAAGTTTGGATTTAAACTCTTCTACAGTTTTTGATTCTATTAATACAACAGGATACATACTCATTCTTGATATCTTTGTAAAAAGTGATAAAAGTCCCAAATATTTTTCATTGCTCTTTTTATTAGTTAAAAACATAGTGAGTAAATGAACAGGCTTTTTATCAAGTGCTGAATAGTTTAATCCTTTTTTTGATATAGCAAATATTATATCATTATCTTCAACTTGATTGGTTCTAACATGAGGAAAAGCTACCCCATAGCCCAAGCCACTACTTATTATATCTTCTTTTTTATACATAGATTCCATTATTTGTGATATATTTATTCTAAGTCCGTTTGACTCTGAATATATCAACATTTCACTAATAGCCTCTTCTTTATTTTCCGCTTTTAAATCTAAAATAACATAAGAATTATTGATATATTTTTCAACTTCATTAATTGAGATCATAAAATTCCGCTTCCCTAAATGTCAAAATTTTCTTTTAAATATTCTTTCATTGTATATTTTTTTTGTATAAGCTCTAATGTAATATTAAGAGGATATATAGTTTTATGATTTTTAAAAGCTATTCCTATAGTTTCATCATCTAAATCTATATCCCTGCTTAATTCCCAATTGCCTTTAAACTTTTTTCTTATCACTTCTCCTATATAGGCACTTATAGAAAATATAAAATTTCTATTATTATCGCTTTCTAAAACTAGATATAATTTTTCTTTAAAAAATTTATCTACTTCAAATAAACTTTCTATAGTATAATCGGCATGATAGCCTTCACGCATCAAAAAATTGCTTATCCAATCAGATGCCCTTGAAAGTTCTTCTTGAGGTAAAAGATATTTTGGCATAATATAAATCCTTACT
This sequence comes from Brachyspira sp., assembly GCF_029258575.1. Lineage (GTDB taxonomy): Bacteria > Spirochaetota > Brachyspiria > Brachyspirales > Brachyspiraceae > Brachyspira. Next base: position 7,776 of record NZ_JARHYI010000020.1, read on the forward strand.
AATAATATTACATTTTTTTTGTAATATGTCAACTTAATGCAATATAAAATAATTTTTATTTTGCATTAAAAGAGAGCAGATTTATAATGATATTTTATGTTTGAGAATAACTTTAATAATTTGTTTTATATAAGTTTTAAATTTTGTTCTAATTCCCCGCCCTTTTATATTTTTTACTTTTATTTGCAATTTTAATTTTATTATTTTTTAATGTTTAATTTGTAAAGGCATTCCCGCCCTAGCTTGATTAAAATTTTAAGCTATATTCAATTAACTTTCAATCTTATATTTTTTCTAAAATCTTTTTTGCAAATACAGCACCAAATACTATTATAGCAGTAGCAATCACTAATTGGAAAATCCCATCTATAATATCATCTAAATTATAAATTATATAATGCATTCCAAAGAATCTTGAAAATAATACAATCATTGATATTAATACTATTGCTATTATAGAAATAATAATAATATTATTCTTTTTATTTTTAATAACTGTAATTTCTTTTTTATTTATCTCTTCACTGTTTTCATTTGATTTTTTTGCTTCTTTTGAATCTATTTTTTTGATTAGAGCAATAGCGAATATTATCATTGCTACTAAAACCGATATCTTTAATAGTATTTCAATTATATCATCAAAATCATGCATTATATAGAATATATAGTATTGCAAACCTAAAAATTTTACAGCAGATATAACAAAAGCAAATAAAACTATTATAGCAGAAATTATCATGAATTTTTTTGATTTAATTACTGACATTATATTATTTTTCATAAAAATACCCCTAAATTAAATTTCCACTATCCTTTTTTATTATCTTTCAATTTATATTCAGGTTTCAATTCATAAACTTTTTCATATCTTAAATCATTTTCTATTGATTCTATATTATTATTATTCGGGATTCTTTTTTCTCTTCTGTCATAATCTCTCATATCATATTCATATTGTATATTATCTTCTATAACCCTTTCTCTTCTATTGTTTCTATTACTTCTGTCATCTCTACACCTTCTATAATCATCATCTCTACTACTTCTTTTTATGTTTCTAGAATTATTTGGAACATCTTTAAAAACTTTTTTTATGAAGTATACTACAGCTAATATCATGATAATCATCATTATGAGCTTAATCATATCTTCGATGAAATCATCAAAATCATCTAGCAAATCAAAACAATATAAATTAGCTGATATTGTTAAATTAAAAATAGAAGCCATTAATCCTAATTTTTTCATTCTTTACTTTCTCCCATTAATTTTTTGAATAATTATTCCCTATCATTACTATCTTTCTTTGAATTTTTCTTTAGTAAGAAAAAAGCAACTCCTATAATTACCACTATTCCTACTATTTTTGCTAAATCATCAAAAATAAATTCAAAAGTATCTTCTATTATATCAAAAGAATATAAATTAGCATTCATTATAAAAGTAGCTATCAAAGCAGTTATTCCTATTTTTTTCATAATTATCATCTCCTTATCTCATCTATCTATTTAAAGTATAGCATATTATTAACTTTCTGTAAAGTTATATAAATAAATTTTACAGAAAATACATTAATGTAAATTAAATGTAAAGTTATATACAATACATGTAATACATTTTTTTAGTAGTGAAAATAAAAATTTTTTAAGAGAAACTTCTTTTTTATGTATATGATTATTTACATAATATATGAATAAAATTTATCAAGCGTTTTCGTATTATACCGAAAATAATAGCAATAGAGTTTTTATTTTATAGATCGGAGAATATATGTATAAATATGTGATAGAAGGTTCAAACAATATCGGAGGAGTGTTAAAGGTATCAGGTTCTAAGAATGCATCATTACCGTTACTTGTTGCATCTATTTTAACAGATGAGCCTGTTGTACTTCATAATGTGCCTGATTTGGCGGATGTGCATGTTCTTATAAATATATTAGAACCTTTGGGTAAGAAAGTTGATTTTAAGAATAATACTACTGTTATAATATCTCATAATGGTAAAAGCGAGGAGGCTCCTTATAAATTAGTAAAGAAAATGAGGGGTTCTATTATAGTTTTAGGACCATTACTTGCTAAACGCAAACATTGCAGAGTATCCTATCCAGGAGGCTGTGCTTTTGGACCAAGACCTATAGATTTGCATTTAAAGGGAATGGAGGCATTAGGAGCTAATATAGATATAACATCTGGATATATTGATGCAAAAGTAGAAGGCGATTTAATAGGTGCGGTTCTGGATTTATCTGGAAAATTCGGACCTACAGTATTGGGTACTGATAATGTGATGATGGCTGCTTCTTTGGCTAAAGGCACTACAATTATTAGAAATGCGGCAAAAGAACCTGAATGTACTAATTTGGTTGATTTGCTTAATGCTATGGGGGCGAAAATCACAGGAGGTGGCACTGATACTCTTACTATAGAGGGAGTTGATTGTCTTCATGGTACTGAATTTACAGTTATACCTGATAGAATAGAAACAGGTACTTTTTTAGCAATAGCAGCTTCTGGAAGAGGCAAATTAAAATTAGAGAATGCCGAGCCTAAACATTTAACTTATGTATTAGACTTGCTTTCAGACATAGGATGTGATATAAAAATTACAGAAAATACTATAGAAATAGATGCTTCTGGTAAAGAGTTAAAACCTTTCAAGGTAGAAACTTTACCTTATCCTGGATTTCCTACAGATTTGCAGGCTATTTATACTACATTAGCTTGTACAATTAATGGTAAAAGCGAACTTGTAGAGGGTATATATCCAGACAGATTCAGTCATGTACCTGAACTTATTCGTATGGGGGCAGATATTGAATTAAATACTTCTCATATAGTTGTAAATGGCGGTAAGGAATTATCAGGGGCAGATGTTCAGGCAAGCGATTTGAGAGCTGGTGCTGCTTTGGTTGCTGCTGGTGCTGTATCAAAAGGCTTAACAAATGTTCATAGAATTTATCATATAGAAAGAGGCTATGAAGATTTAGAGAATAAATTAAAGAGTATTAATATAAATACTGTAAGAGAAAAAGACGATATTTTATAATAATTAGGGGGAATATAAATAATGGTAAGAGGTGTTTATACAGGTGCAAGCGGAATGATGGCTGAACAGGCTAGATTAGATGTTGTAGCCAATAATTTAGCAAATGTTGATAAGCCTGGATTTAAAAGAGATACTGTGAGTTTCAAATCTTTTCCAGAGATGATGGCGGCAAGAACCGAAGATGATGGAGTAGTAATATTTCCATTAGGTTCTACTGATATAAGACCTTATGTAGGAAGAATGGGAACAGGAGTTGAAGTTAATGAAGTTTTCACAGAATGGGAACAAGGTTCATTGAGAGAAACAGGTAATCAGCTTGATATAGCTTTGGGAGATAAAGGCTTTTTCGCAATAGAAACTCCTAATGGAGAAAGATATACAAGAAACGGAAGTTTTTTAATAGATAAAGATCATTATCTTGTAACAAAACATGGTTATAAGGTTATGGGAGAGAATGGATACATTCAGATAAAAACTAATAACTTCAATATAGATGAAGAAGGAAGAGTGAGTATTAATAAGAGATATCAGGATGGAAATGCATTTGTACAATTCAATGATAATGAATGGGAAGATGAAGAGATACTTGATACTTTAAAAATAGTTCGTTTCGATAATGAAAGATATTTAAAGAAAGAAGGTGAGTCTTTTTGGGTAGATACTGATATAAGCGGACCTGCTTTTATAGCTCAAAAAGGTGTTGACAGACCTAAAGTATTATCCAGATTTTTAGAGATGAGTAATGTTAATCCTATAAATGAAATGGTTAGAATGATTGAAGTTCAACGCTCTTATGAATTAAATTCAAAAACTATATCTACTCATGATGCTTTAATAGGCAGAGTTGTTAATGAAGTAGGACGAGTTTAAATTTATTTTTTAAGAATAAATTTTGATAAAAAATGAACGATAATATATAATAGTATGTAATATTATATATTTAAACATTGAAAGATAGAGGATATTATGACCCCAGAAAAGATAAAACAACATGTTACAAGCAGGCTTAAAGTTCTAACAATACCAATATATTTATTTATAGATATATTTGTTTGGAATACAGCGTTATTTTTTATATATAAATCTGCTCCCCCTATATACGGCGTAAAAATGCTCTTTTCTGTAGTTTCTTTTATATTCTTATTTAAATATTTAAAGATGTGGAATTCTAATTTCAATATAAAATTAGCAAGTAAGATAATATTTATATTCTTTATAATGTCCCTATCAGGAAGTATCATAGAAATAGCTATATATTCCATCATAAATAAAACATTCTTATATACTACTGTACTCGCTTTATTTAATGCTACTATTAATTCAGTTCTTATATCATGTGTATTTATGTTTTTATTAAAGCTTCTATCCAATCATTTTGAGTTAGAAGAAAATATAGTTACTTTTTATGTTCCTCTTATAACTAAATTAGGATTTATAGTATATTTATTTTTCTCTGTAATAATAATTGCATTCCTATTAAATTATATTTCTGTAGAGGAAAAAATATATTTGAATGATTCAAGCAATATTATTTTAGATGAAATGCTAAAGGTATCAGATTCTATAGGAACTTTTAATAATGATATTAAAGCAGATATGATGGCTTATTCTGATTTAATACTTACTATGTATTCTAATAAAAATGTTATAGACAGAGAACAAATTCAATCAGATTTTGTGAATAGATTGGCATATATGAATAATACTTTAAAAAACAATTATAATACATTATCGCTCAATATTAATCATGAATATTTAAATAATAATCTTCCTTTTTCTGTAACAGTTTCAAGAGATGCAAATACAAATAGATATACAAGTAGAACTTCTGATGCATTAACTGCACATAATTTCTTGAAAAATGATATAGTTAATAATTCTGTTGTTTTGAGTATGAATGTTTATGATAGAAATAATATATATGTATCTTCATATACTACATTGAAACTGTTTGGAAGAAATATAGGATATTTGATATCTGAAGCTGATATATCTGATATTAATAGAATAGTTAAAAATAATGATGTTCTTTCAAAATGGTCGTATATATACTATAGAATTGAAAATAAAGATATTATACTTGGTTCAGACAGCAGATATATAGCAGAAAGCTCATCTGAAATATTATCATCATCTTCTGAATTAAGTAATGCTATGGTGGATTTTGAAAATTCATTGAATAATAGAGTATTTGATGTATTTCCTTCTGTGAATATACAGGGAAACAGATCTATTGCTGTAGTTTCCTATATAAAAGATTTGAAAGTAATTTCTTTATTTTATAAGGATATTAATTCAATAATAAGAGATTCTAATATAGATTCTAGAATATTTAATTATGTATTTTTATTTGTTTCAATATTTATAATATTCTTTGGTATTTATTTATTAATTTTGAAGATATTATTATCATCTATCAATAAAGCCAATAAGTCCACTAAAATGCTTTTAAGCGGAAGTGGTGATTTAAGAAAAAGGATTATCTCTAAAAATAACGATGAAATAGGGCTTTTGATTTATAATTTTAATTTATTTCTATCAACTTTAGACACTCTCATAGGAGATCTAAAGATAGAAAGTTACAAAGTATTTGAAGAAATCAAGGTAATAGAAAAAGTTATTGATGAAAATACAAATAGAATAAATGATCAAAGTTCTAGTATAACTGAAAGTGTAGCTAGTGTTAATAATATTATTACATCTATACAGAATGTTACAAGTTCTACAGATCAGCAAAGACATGCTTTCTCATCAGCATCTATAGCTGTAGAAGAATTGCTTCAAACAATTTATAAAATCAATGATAATATGGAGCGTCAGTCATCAGCTGTGGAACAAACATCAGCTTCTATCGAGGAGATGATATCCAATATTACTTCTGTTGCTAAGAGTGTTAATAAAGCGGATAGTTTCTCAAAGAAATTACTTGTTGATGCTCATGATGGCGGTGATACAGTAGATGAGGTTATTGAGGCGGTTAGAGGTATTGAGGAAAGCTCCGACCAGATTAAGGAGATAGTTAACGTTATTCAAGGTATTGCCGAGCAGACAAACCTTTTAGCGATGAACGCAGCTATCGAGGCAGCACATGCTGGTGAGCAGGGAAGAGGTTTCTCTGTTGTTGCTGATGAAATTAGATCTTTGGCAGAGCATACAGCAGATAACACTAAATCTATTACAAACATCATTAAAGCTATTACAAAGAGAATAGAAGAAACTGTGGAGCTTGCAAGTAACAGTGGTAAATCTCTTGATAATATACTTGATATGTCAAAAAATACCGCTAGAGTTGTTTCTGAAATCAATACCGCTAATAGTGAGCTTGAAGTTGGAGGAAGAGATATACTTGAAACTATAAGACACTTGAATAATATTACAACTGGGGTTAAAGACAGCGTAAAAGAACAGATGAACAGCGGTGATGTGGTGGATAGCCAAATTACTTTGCTTGACCAGATTACTAGAGAGGTTTCTGATATTATTGAAACAAATAGTGAGGGTGCTAAAGAAGTAATGCATGCTATGAGTTTCTTAAATGAACTTTCTGTAAAAACAGTTGAGGGTAATAAAGAGTTCTATACTGCTACTAGTAAATTAAATGAGATATTCGTTAAATTCAATGATCTTATGAGCAAATTTATTACTAATGCAGATGTTATAGAAGAATCTAAGAATTCAGAGCTTTCTTCAGATAATATTGATGATTATTCTGTAGATAAGAGAATGGATATGGAGCTTAAGAGTCTTGAGGAAGAATTCAAAAAAGAAAATGAAGATTTCCAAAAAGATGATGAAGTACTAAATATGCTAAAAGAGGACTTTAAAAATCCAGAAATGTTTAGTATGTAACATAATAGATTCTTGACTTTTTTCAGGGATATTATATAAATATAATATCCCGTTTTTATATTTGTAACATTATTACTAATAGTAAGTACTGTTTTTAATAATGTTTGAAAATGTAAGAAATTAAGTAGGTTAGGTATGTCGAATTACACTATAGCTGAAATTAATTTATCTGCTTTGCAGAGAAATATGGAAATAATAAAATACATTTCAAATGGTGTTAAGGTACTTAATATAGTAAAAGCTAATGCCTATGGTCATGGAATTGTTGAAATATCTAAAGCTTCAGAGGAATTTGGTGCAGATGCCTTGGGGGTGGCGAATGTTGAAGAGGGAATTAAAATAAGAGAAGCTGGTGTAAAATTACCTATATTGGTTTTATTCCAACATTTCAAAGATGAATCTGATTTAGTATGTCAATATAATTTAAATCCTATTATAAGTAATGATGAATGTTTAGAATATTATGATAAATTCTTAAAGAAAAACGGTGGAACTTTAAATCTTTATATAAAAGTAGATACAGGATTAAATAGAATGGGGGCAAAACCTGAAGATGTTCTTGCTCTTTCAAAAAAAGTTTTATCATATGATACTTTGAATATAGAGGGTATTAATACTCATTATGCTGCTGCTGATATGAAAGATGATTATTCTAAAGAGTTTACCAATAAGCAGATAAATACCTTCAATGAAGTTTTAAATACTTTGAATAAAAATTCTATTAGTATAAAAAATGTTCATACAGCAAATTCGGCTGCTTTAATTTATTATAAAAATACATATTTTGATATGGTTAGGGCTGGCATCATATTATATGGGTATGCTGATAGTCCTTGTAAACCTATACTAAATTTAAAATCGCATGTGGTTTTGGTAAGAAATATAAAAAAGGGAGAAAGCATTTCCTATGGTATGACTTGGATTTCTGATAATGATACTAAAGTTGCTGTAATACCTATAGGATATGCTGATGGGATATCTAGAAAATTATCTAATAATTGGGAGGTAAAAATTAACGAAAAATACTATCCTTTACGCGGAAAAGTTTGTATGGATTCTATTGTTGTTGAAATATTTAATGATAATATAAAAGTAGGGGATGAGGTATTGATATTTGGAGATGATGAAAAACTTAATGCTGATACTATGGCAGAAAGAATAGGCAGCATTAGCCATGAAATATTAGTAAATATAGGAGAGAGAGTGAAAAGAGTCTATAATAAAAAAATTAATAAATAAAAAAAAGGAGAAAATTATGATTGATATGATAGCTAAAATAAACGGTATCATCAATGGTTTTGTATGGGGTCCTATAATGCTCACCCTACTTGTAGGTACAGGTATATACTTGAGTATTCAGACAGGTTTCTTACAAATCACAAAAATACCTTTATGGGTTAAGTACACATTTGGGGCATTAGCAAAAAAACAAGATGCAGATGATAACATCACTCCGTTTCAGGCTGTGAGTACGGCATTGGCAAGTACAGTAGGTACTGGTAATATTGCAGGTGTTACAACTGCTATAATAGCAGGTGGACCTGGTGCTTTATTCTGGATGTGGTTTGCTGCGTTTTTTGGTATGGTTACGAAGTACTCAGAGGTTATTTTAGCTGTCCATTACAGGGTTAAAGATAGTGCAGGACATAATCATGGCGGTCCTATGTATTACATCTCTAAAGGTGCTAATCTTCCTTGGCTTGGAAGTATATTTGCTGCTTTTGCCGCTTTAGCTTGTTTTGGTGCTGGTAACATGACTCAGACTAATGCTATGGCTGGCGTTATTTATCAAAATTTTGGAGTACCACATATAGTTACAGGTATAGTAGTAGTTATTTTGACTGCTATAATCATTATAGGTGGTATAAGAAGAATAGCTACTGTTACTGAGAAATTAGTTCCTGTTATGTGTGTTATTTATATACTTTCTGGTATAGCTATATTAGTTATGAATTTCGATAAAGTTCCTGGTGCTCTCCAAAGAATATTTAGTGAAGCATTTTCATTAAAACAAGTTGGTGCAGGATTTATGGGATACACTATAATGATGGGAATAAAATTCGGATTTGCTAGAGGTGTATTTTCTAACGAAGCAGGTTTAGGTACTGCTCCTATGGCACATGGAGCAAGTAACTCTAAAAACCCAGTAGAACAGGGATTATGGGGTATATTTGAAGTTCTTATCGATACTTTCTTTGTATGTACTTTAACAGGTCTTATAGCTATAATCTTCTTAGAAACTAATCAAGGTACTAAATTGAATGGTGCTGAACTTATATCTGCTTCATTTGGTTCTAATTTCGGACAGGTTGGTTCTATTATTCTTACTGTATCTTTGGTATTATTTGCTTTCTCTACTTTTGTAGGTTGGTCTCACTATGGTATAGTTGCTTTGGGATATCTTACAAATAGAAATAAAGTAGCTTCTTACCTATACAGAATAATATTCTTAATTGTAGGAATAATTGGTGCTGTAAGTCAGTTAGATTTAATATGGGCTATAGCTGATACTTTAAATGGTCTTATGGCTATACCTAACTTGATAGGACTTTTGATACTTTCTCCGAAAATAGCTCAGCTTACAAGAGATTATATGAAAGATCCTAATTATACTAGAATGAAAGACTAATAATTCTTATATAAGATATTCTTATTATTGAAGTATATATTTTATCAAGAAAGTTTTTATAAAAAAATATCGCCCTGCTTTTTTAAGTGGGGCTTTTTTATTATTTTATATAAAAAATTATTATTTAGTATTGATTTTTTATAGAAATATTATATAATTAGTAATTATTATTAATAAGGTGGTGCTATGGATACTTTCGCTTTAACCAAACTTTCGTACGGAATGTATATTCTAACAAGCATGGATAAAGATAAACCAGTAGGATGTACTATTAATACTTCAACACAAATAACATCAACACCTACAACTATTATGATTAGTGTAAATAGAAATAATTATACTAATGAATGCATAAAAAAATATGGAAAATTTGCTTTATCTATACTTTCTGAAAAAAGTGATTCTACTTTAATAGGCGGATTTGGTTTTAGAAGTTCCAGAGATAATAATAAATTTGAAAATGTTAATTATGAAATGAAAGAGGGGCTACCTATAATAAAGGCAGCCAATGCATATTTAATTTGTAAAGTGATTGATAGTTTAGAAGTTCATACACATACTATATTTATAGGAGAGCTTATAGATGCCAATATATTCGATAATGAAACTGATTCTATGACTTATTCTTATTATCATAAGGTAATTAAAGGTACAACACCTCCTAATGCTGCTAATGCTTATAAAAAAGAAGATACTGAGGGCAATTTTAATAGGGCAGTTTATAAATGTAAGACTTGCGGTTTTGAATATAAAGGCGATATACCTTTTGAAGATTTACCTGATGATTGGGTATGTCCTATATGCGGAGAGCCTAAAAGCAATTTTGTGAAAGTTGATACAAATAAATCTCTATCATCTTCTGTTTATAAATGTAGAACTTGCGATCATAAATATGAAGGTGATATACCTTTTGAAGATTTACCTAGCAATTGGGTATGTCCTGTATGTGGAGAACCTAAAAGTAATTTTGTAAAAATCTCATAATAATAAATCAAACTAATTTTTACCCCAATTTTACGGCAGCGTATAGAGATATACGCTGCTTTTTTTAAATAATGATGAGGCTTTGTTAAAAAATAAAATTATCTGTATTTTTTATTATATTAATTTTTAGAGAATTTCTCTTTTTTTTAATTTCCCCCAATATATCTGAAGTTAATTTTGCATCTTTAAGTGATTTTCTTATTTGCCAAAATCCGCTATCCCATAGAGATATTTTAAATTTATCTTTATTGATTTTATCTATATTAGAATAGAAAAAGATATAAAGTTTCTTGCTGCTTTCCATCAATTCCAATGCCTCATCTGATATGTATTTTTTATTATTCTCCAAATATTCAAAGCAGAATCTTTTTTCTCCATTATATTCAAATGAATTGCAATTAGAATGTATTTCATTATAGTCAAAGGGATAAAAATGATTGATAATAGTATAATAATTATTTTTATAAAATATATTATTCATAGCAGAACTTTGATTTGAAGTAGAAAATAAAGTCCACACAATACAGTCTAATATAAATTTTTTATCCAATTCTTTTTTTGGTATGCAAAACTGATCGCTTCCATTAAGCCAATCCACTTTTACATTTCTTCTAATGGCATGTATAATCATAGCCTTTTCAAAATTTTCTCTTGTAATTGAAAGTGATCCTGCCGAAGCTTGAGGGGCAGAAAATATTGCTGTGAGATTTTGTTTTTGTAAATCACTTCCGCAACTCATAAGAGATCCTATAAATCCTTCACATACTTTATCTCTTATATCATTGCCTGATGTTTTTACTTTAATTGCAGATGAGAGCGGTACGAATATTTTTGAAGTTTTTTCTCTTTTTATCCATTTATTTAAAAGATTATTACTATCTATAACATTATAATCTTTTTTATTTACTATATTAGCTTTATCATCTAACACATCTAACACTATATTTTGATTTTTTATATTATAATTATCATTTATTTTCCAAACAATAAAACTTACAGGAAAAGATGTTGTTTTTGAAGTGTTATCAAAATTAGATGATGAGAATAAAAAACCGTTTATGAATTTATAATTGCATACTTTATTTCTAAATTTCTCATTATTATTGTATTTTATATAATTAGTTTTTGAAAATATAGCTAAATAAACTTCTGTTTTATTTGAAATATTCATAAACTCTTTATGTATTCTAAACATAAATTGAGCATATAATTCTCTGGAAGCATCTCCCAATTTTTCTTTATGCATTATATCTCTTATTTTGCTTATGCTGACATTTTTTTTACTTTTTGAATTTGTACCTGCAACTTGGCTTGTAGCGTATGGAGGATTAATAAATATTATCCATTTTAAATTTTCATTATTAAGATCATTTTGAAGTTTTCGAGGTATTTTTTTATATTCAAAATCATTATTATTGATATCATCATTAAGGTAATCATATTGAAATATACAGGCTTTTTTAAATTTATCTTTACTATATTCTACATCTTTTTCATCTATTGTAGACATATATATATACTGATGATATTTCTCATCTATATAATATTCCAAATTTCCTATACCAGATGACATATCCCATATTCTATATTTTCCGCTTTTTAATTCTTCTTCTGATACAAAATTATATATATATTCTATAGACTTTTTAGCAAAATGTAATGGAGTATAAAACTCTCCTAAATATCTCTTTTTAGAATTATACTCATCTATAGCCATAATGATTTTAATTAATAAATTTTAAAATCTAGCACTCAAATAAGGCATAGGATTCTTATGATCTCCTCCAACTCTAACCTCAAAATGGCAATGTATTCCAGTAGTTCTTCCTGTATTGCCTATTAGAGCTATCTTTTCTCCTCTTTTAACCTTTTGACCATATTCAACAAGAAGTTTAGAATTATGCCCATATGCAGTTTGATATCCATTGGCATGCTTAATAAGTAGGAACCAACCGTATCCATTTCTCCAACCTGCAAAAGTAACCACTCCATCAGCAACAGCTAATATAGGAGTTCCATACGGTCCTGCTATATCTACACCATAATGATAGCTTTTTTCCTGATTGAATGGAGAAAGTCTTGCCCCAAATCCGCTTGATATTCTTCCTCCTCCTGAAACAGGCCATCCTAAAGGTATTTCCTTATGTATTTTTGGAGATACTTCCATAAATGAAAGTACATTTTTCTGATAAGAATCTAGCTCGCTTAACATTTTATTAATATTTATAGATTCATTATAATTTAAATTATTGTTATTATTAAATGTTCCTGCATCATTATAATCTATTGCATAGGATATAGACTTAATAGTATTATTATAATCATTCAATGCTTTGGAGAATCTATTTAAAGATTTTTTATAATCTTCTATTAAAGTATAAGTTTTAGCTTCTCTGGTAGATAAAGTATTATAAAATTCTCTTGCCTGCTTTTGTCTATTATATGCATCATATCCTGTATAAATCAAAGCAGAAAATATTAATAATAAAAATAAAATCATGAAATTATTAATAGGAAGTCTTACCCCATGTTCTTCATTATCATAGAATATAAGTATGCTTTTTTCATGATTTCCTTTTCTTTTTATAGCATCTATTATCGATTTAAAAAAATGTCTTATTCCGTATGTAGCATTATAAAATTTACTGAAAACCCTTTTAGTTTTATTGAATTTTATCTTTGTTCTAGGGGCTTTATATCTTGAAGAAGGTTTTAATTTAACATTTTTTTTATAACTTATATCGAAACGGGAATTGGAATTATCTGTTGATTTATTAGAATCTTGAAAATTACCTACAAATTTTTTAGCTAAATTTTTGACATCTTTTGATGTTTCTTCTAAATAATACTTATCCAACTGGGCATTGGATTTTTTTTCTTTTGTTTGAGTATCGTTTGTTATTAAAATGGTATTCTCCTTAAAAATCAAATAATCCTCTTTCACCAGTACTATAATTATCGTCATACTTAGCTGAAAGATTTAAATAGCCATAAGCCTTATTCGTAGCAACTCTTCCTTTAGGTGTTCTTTTTATAAAGCCAGATTGTATTAGATAAGGCTCTATCACATCTTCTATAGTTTCTATCTGTTCGGATAAAGACACCGATAAAGTATCTACTCCTACAGGTCCTCCGTTATAATGTTTAATAATGGTATTTAGATAAAGTTTATCGAGAGATTCAAAACCGTTTTTATCTATACCAAGCTTTTCTAAAGAATCACATACAAATTCTTCGTCTATTTTTAAAACATCTTTTACAGTAGCAAAGTCAAAAACTCTTCTCAAAAGTCTGTTTACTATTCTAGGTGTGCCTCTGGATCTTGATGCTATTGAAATGGCTGCTTCATCGGTGATATTAATATTTAGAAATTCAGAACTTCTCTTTACTATATTGGCTAAATCTTCATTAGTATAGAATTCAAGTCTTTCAACTATACCAAATCTATCATAAAGAGGTGTACTAAGCAAACCACTTCTTGTTGTAGCTCCTATTAAAGTAAAACGAGGCAGTTTAACTCTAAAGCTTTTCGCACTTGTTCCTTCTCCTACCTTTATATCAACAAAGAAATCCTCCATAGCAGAATAAAGCACCTCTTCCACTACAGTTCTGAGTCTATGAATCTCATCTATAAATAGCACATCTTTTTCACCTAAAGTGGTAAGTATAGAAGCTAAATCACCAGGACGCTCTATTATAGGTGCGGATGTAGCCTTTATATTACTTCCCATTTCATTAGCTATTATTTGAGCCAATGTAGTTTTTCCAAGCCCGGGAGGACCGTAAAATAGTATATGATCTAAAGAAACATCTCTTTTTTTAGCACTATCTATAAAAACTTTTAATTTTGATTTTATATTATTCTGACCTAAAAAATCATCAAATCCTTTGGGTCTTATATTATTGTTATTATCCTGTTTATCATAAGAGTTTTCTTCAGCATTAGTTATACTTTCTCCATCCATAGTTTGTCCATTATATAATATAATTATTTAAATAACAAATTTCATATGCTTTTAATATATATACAGTGTTTTATGAATTTTCAAAAATTATTAATTGTATTTAATCAATTTTATATTATATTTTGTTTAAGTACTTTGAAAATTATGGAATTTTTATGTAATTTAGGCATAAAAAATTATTTGATATAATTGCATATTATATCATAACTTAAAAAGTTGATATTTTATAATTAGAATGATAGTTTTTAAGAGGAAAGAGGTGTAGGACATATTAATGTTGCTATAAATGAAATGGAGTCTTCTGTTCAGCAAAATGCTTTTTTAGTGGAAGAGGCTAATTCTTCTTATCAGTTGCTTTTGAAAGAGGTACAGAATTTAAATAAATTAATAGACTTTTTTAAATTAAAATAAGTTTTATTATATTTAGTATAAATTAAATACAGAATATTATTTTTTAGTGTTTTATTATTAAACAGTATAATTATATATTTTCTTTATTTGATAGAGATAATAACAATTTATTGGTATTATTAATTAAGTATTTATGTTTTTTATTTCCATTAAATCAAATATTATTGGTATAATTATTGCATGATATCCTTATTAATATTATTATATTTGACATATGAATATATTTTTATATCATATAATACTATATGGTATTTAATAGGAGTTTTTAATGAGTGAAAAATTAAAAGATAAATTAGATAATAAAAAAAATAATGATGATAAATCCAAAAAAAATGAAGATAACGAAGTTTCAATATTAGAAGATAAATTACCTTCAAGATTAATAATCATACCAGTTATGGGAAAACCTTTATTTCCTGGACTTTATGCACCATTTCCAATACCCCCTCATCATGCCGATGCTGTAAATAAGGCTATAGCAGAAAATGATGGATTTTTGGGACTTAATTTATATATTGCCGATACCTATAGCGGAAATAAATCTCCTTCTGTTGATGAGATATATAAAGTGGGTGTTGTAGTTAAAGTATTTAAAAAATTAAATTTACCTGACGGCGGACTTAATTTGCTTATAAATTCTATACGAAGATATAAAGTAATGAAGTATGTAACTACAGATACAGTTATAAGGGCTGAACCTCTTTATATACCTGATATAGATCCTTTCCGTAATGAAAAAGAGGCTAAAGAAATAAAAGCATATATTAGAGCATTACTTTCCGAGGTGAAATCATTGAGTGAGAATAATCCTCTTTTCACAGAAGAGATGCGTCTTACTATGGTTAATGTTGATGATCCTGGAAAATTGGCAGATTTTGTTACATCTATGCTTAATGTAGAAAGAGCAAGTCAGCAGGAGATACTCGAAACTTTTGATATTCAAGAAAGATTAGAGAAGGTACATTTGCTTTTACAAAAAGAAAAGGAAATATCCGCAATACAGCAAAAAATTCAGGGAAGCATTAATTCCAAAGTACAGAAACAGCAGAGAGAATATTTCTTAAAAGAGCAATTGAAAGAGATAAAAAAAGAATTAGGATATGATACTGATCCGAAGCAAAAGGATATAGAAAAGTATAAGAAAGCTCTTGAACAATTGGATGTAGTAGAGGAAGTGAGAGAGAGAATGGAAAATGAAATAGAAAAGATTTCTACTATAGATACTCATTCTCCTGAATATACTGTTTCAAAAAATTATTTAGATACTTTATTTGCATTGCCTTGGAATAATGAGAAGAAAGAGAGAGAGGATATATCAAAAAGTAAAAAAATATTGGATAGGGATCATTATGGTCTTGAAGATGTTAAAGAGAGAATATATGAATTTTTAGCGGTAAGAAAATTAAATCCTGATAAAAAATCTTCTATACTTTGTTTTGTAGGTCCCCCGGGGGTTGGAAAAACATCTATAGGTAAAAGCATTGCTGAGGCATTAGATAGACCTTTTTTCAGATTTTCTTTAGGTGGTATGAGAGATGAGGCAGAAATTAAAGGTCATAGAAGAACATATATAGGTGCTATGTCTGGAAAGGTTATAGAGGCTTTAAAAATAGTAAAAGTAAAAAATCCTGTACTTATGCTTGATGAGATCGATAAATTGGGTACTAGTTTTCAGGGAGATCCTTCAAGTGCATTACTTGAGGTTTTGGATCCTGAACAAAATTCTTCTTTTAGGGATCATTATTTGGATTTGCCTTTTGATTTATCTAATATACTTTTTATAACTACAGCTAATACTTTAGATACTATTCCTAGACCTTTACTTGATAGAATGGAGGTAATAAGGCTTTCTGGATATATTTTAGAGGAGAAATTAAAAATAGCTTCTAAATATATTATACCAAGACAGGCTAAAGCTCATGGACTTAATATAAAAAATATTAATTTCACCAATAAAGCTATTTCAAAAATAATAGATGGATATGCAAGAGAGGCGGGAGTAAGAAATTTCGAGAGGAGAATAGAGAGAATATGCAGAAAAGTTGCTGCTGATATAGTAGAAAATAATAAGAAAACATATAATATCACTATAGATGAAAAGGATTTGGAAAAATATTTGAAAAAGCCTATATTTACTGAAGATTTTACAGAGAGGGATTTGAGAGCTGGAAACTCTATAGGTTTAGCTTGGACTTCTATGGGAGGTGCTACACTTACTATAGAATCTATAAAGGTATCCGAGAAAAAAGATTCTGGAAATATACAGGTAACTGGGCAGCTTGGTGATGTTATGAGTGAGAGTGTGGAGATAGCATATAGTTATGTAAAAAGCGTTGCTAAAGATTATGATGTTAAAGATGCATATTTTAATGATGCTATGATTCACTTACATATTCCTGAAGGGGCTACTCCTAAAGATGGACCTTCTGCAGGTATCACTATGGCTACTGCTTTGCTTTCTCTTGCTATGAATAAAGTGATAAGAAATGATACTGCTATGACAGGTGAGCTTTCTTTAAATGGAAAAGTGCTTCCTATAGGAGGCTTAAAAGAAAAGACTATAGCGGCAAAAAGACTTGGATTTATTAAGCATATTATAATACCTTTTGAAAATACTAGGGATTTAGATGAGATTCCTGATAATGTAAAAAAGGGGATTACTTTTCATCCTGTGAAAGATGTTAGAGAGGTGTTTGATTTTATGTTTAAGCTAAATAAGTTAAATAAATCTGAAAACAAAAAAGAAGCTAAATCTTCAAAGAAAAATAAAAAATAAAAAAATATTATAAAAGGTGCAGGATTAATTATTCTGCACCTTTTTTATTATTAATTTCATTTAAATATTACTTAATATATAATATACAAGCCCCTAATATTAAATTATGTGTTAAATGTATCGTAACAAATAAATATAATGTGTTTTTTTATATTTTTTATAATTTTAATGAAAATAAATATATTTTCAAAATAAATCTATATGATAGTATAACAATATACATATTTATAAATCTGTCTATTGTTATTTAGGAATTTACATGAAAAAAACATATTCATTATTTATAGTTTTAATTGCAATTTTATTTATTTATTCATGCGGAAGTTATTTTAATCCGAAGTACTATTTTTTTAATAATAAATTAGAGAATAACAACAGTTCGGGAAGCTCAGGCGGTAATTCAGGAATATATATACAGCCTAGTGAAAATGAAGATCCTTTTACAGCATCTCAGTATGCATCCAAGTGGTGGAATGATCCCAATAACGGCGGATTTGATGCATCAGATATAGACAGTTGGTTTTTAAAAGTTAAATTTTTAGAAAATGATTATCCAAGTTATAGATTTTTAACAAAAAGTGATGAAATAGCAGGACATGTTTGGGTAGTTTCTAATGAGCAGTCTCAAGCATATTTGGATCAGGGTTCAGTATGCGATACTACAGCAGTTACAGGCGTATACATAAAACCAGTTGCAAAAGTAACAGGTGTAACATATACAAAATATAAAGGATTAAATACAAGGTTTTTTACACATGATGGAGATTATCATAATGTGTACCCTGGAAAAGATAAGATAAGCAGATTCTATTTTTACTATTTTACAGGCACTCCTGAAATGGCTAAATTTTTGGAAAACTGTTTAATTGCTGTAGATACATATTCAAAATTATTATTCTATTATGGAAGACCTCAAAGTGATTATCCGAATCCTCCAAGTTGGCAGAAGCCGAGTAATTTAGTTGATAAATATTCGCCTACAGGTTATTGGATATCTATAGATGAAGGTATAAATGATAAAGGGCAGAATTATCCTTTTTACGAATATGATCCTGTAGGATATGTAAAAAGTGACGGTACAGTTGTTATATTTGAATGGTTTGAAAAAAGATTAAAAGGAAATCATAATAATGATCCTGTAAAAAGTGATCCTAAAGGAAATATTGTTCCTAATCCGAACACTAATCCTCCTACTTCAACTACAGGACGTTCTCCTTATGCATTCTATTCG
>NZ_JARHYI010000037.1 GCF_029258575.1 Brachyspira sp.
TTATGTTTGAAGAATCAGGTATGGATGATAATCCACCTTTTTGGTATATTCCTCATTCACGTGGATATTAAACCATAAAGAATAATTTTATATAAGGAGTTTATATGGAAAAACAATTCAAACCAAAAAATTTTGGAGAATTAAAAAAATTAACAGAAGATGAAAATATTAATCTTGGTAGTATTGATACAAGTTTAATAACTGATATGAGTGAATTATTTCTTAATAGTAGAAGAAAAGATTTCTCAGGTATAGAAACTTGGGATGTATCTAATGTTAAAAACATGAGCAGTATGTTTAAAGAATGCAGCGAATTTAATCAGCCTTTAAATAATTGGAATACTTCTAATGTTAAAAATATGAGCAGTATGTTTAAAGAATGCAAGAAATTTAATCAGCCTTTAAATAATTGGAATACTTCTAATGTAACAAATATGTCTAGTATGTTTAGTAATTGCACTAATTTCAATCAACCTTTAAATAATTGGGATACTTCCAATGTAACAAATATGTCTAGTATGTTTAGTAATTGCACTAATTTCAATCAGGACATAAGTAATTGGAATGTTTCAAATGTAAAAGATATGTCTTTTATGTTTTATCTTGCTGGAAATTATAATCAGGATTTAAATAATTGGGATATTAGTAAAGTAAAATCAATTGAATTTATGTTTAATACTGCACGCAGTTTTCAATGTATTCCGTATAAATGGAAATTTGATAATTTAAAACATAATGTTGATTTTACATTTCCTAATGAAATGCGTAAAAAAATATATTCTGATATGCAACCCCTTAATTTATTATGCTATTTGTTCTATGACAAATATTATCAAGATAAAAAATTACAGCAAATAGATGTAAAATTATGGTATAAGACTTTAAAAAATTCAATTAATAGAAACATTATTGCTTTTGTAGCAAAATTGGAAAATGATTACGCTGATGAGCTTAAAGAGTTAAAAGAGGCAATGGAAGATAATTCTAATAAAATAACTTTTGCAAATATTGAAGAAGCAGAAGAATATGTTAATAATAATTATGATAAATCATTTGATAGAAGTATAAAGTTTATAGATGATAAATATACAATTCTTACTAAAGATGGAAAAGAAAAAATTAGTACAAAAATGATTAGATTTATTTATGGAAGTTACTTAAAAGTAAAAAATAATGTTGTAAGATTATCGATTATTGATAATCTTGTTAATTTGCTTGATATAGAAAGTTTTAGAAATACATCTTATGAAATATTTTTAGATGACAGAAGTAAATTAGCTTCAAGAATTATTTGCGGTATATATGGTGATGGAAAAATAGTAAAAGATTATGTTGATAGTTTAAAAGAAGAATTTTATCCTGCTCCTTATTATATTTATATTTTAGGTTTAAATGATTCTAAATACGCATTAAATTTACTTAATAATTTACATAAAAAATCAAAAAAAGAAAGTATAAAAAATTCTTCAAATTTAGCACTTGATATTATAGCTAATAGAATGAATGTTGACAGATTTGAATTAGATGATTTGTTGATTCCTGATTTTAGTTTTGATAAAAATGGTGAGAGAATAGTATATGCAGAAGATAAAGAATACAAAATTTTTATGGATAATAATAGAGAAGTTCATATTATGCTTGATAATAAAGAATTGAAAACAATACCTAAAACTTTTTCTAAAGAATTAAAATCAGAAATAACTTTCATTAAAAAAGAAATAAAAAATATTGTTAAAAATCAAAGAAGTAAAATTATACATCTTTTAATGAATGGGAAAAAATATTCTTATAATTTTTGGAAATCTGTTTATATAGATCATTATTTTTTTAATGAGTATGCTGTTAAGTTAATTTGGAATTTATATGATGAAAAATCAAATTTTATAACAACATTCAGATATTCAGCTGACGGAAGTTTTACTGATTATGATGATAATGAAGTAAAAATAAGTGAAAATAGTCTTATTAGTTTGGCATATACTCAAGAAATGACCAATGAGATTATAGATAAATGGAAAAAACAATTATTAGATTATGAAATTGTTCAGCCTATTAATCAATTAAGAGTTATTAATGATTTAGAACAAGAATTTTATTCATATAATGATGAATATACATTTTCTAAAATAAAAAATTTTGTTAATGAATATTCATTTAAAGAATATTATGAAGATTATTTTACAATAGACGGATATAAATTTGATGAAAAAGTAAGCGGATTAGTGTTAGATATATCAATAGAAAATGGTATTAATAGAAATTATTCTGATTTCTCTGATATGATAAATATAGAATTAGAAATATTAAATATATCAGAAAATAATAAGCATCTACTTAGTAGATTTATATTTGGAGCTATTTTAATTCTTGAAAAATTATAAGTTTATTATATAATAATTAGCTGCTATAAATATCTAAGAATTATTTATCTTTATTATCTAGGTAAGCCTCAATAATTTTATATAAATTAATTAAAAAATATTTATAATAATTTGAGATATTAAAATATTCAAGGAGAAAAAATGCAAGAATTTCAAAAATATTTAGATGCTATTAAAAATCAGGATTTTCCTTCATTAATGTCTTTATGGGAAAATCAAGATTTTTTTAATATGCAAGATGAGAACGGGGATACATTACTTCATCATACATTAAGACTTGGAAATATTATGATTATACAAATGTTTATTGGTTTCAGAGCAGATTTAAATATCAAAAATAATGATGGAATTACGGCTTTAGATTTAATAAAACAAATTAATGTTCCTGTAATAAATGCTGTTATTGAAGCTTATTCAAATGACAATACTAATTATGAAGAAGATGATTATGAAGAAGATGATATTTATGTAACTAAAGTTTATTTGTGTAGACCAAAAAATTTAGAACAATTAAGAGAATTACTTGAAGATGAGAATATTCCTCTTAGAAATATTGATACAAGTTCAATAACAGATATGAGCTATTTATTTTTAAGAAGCATAAGAAGAAATTTTGATGGTATAGAAACTTGGGATACATCAAAAGTTGTTTATATGACAAGTATGTTTGATGATGCTTTATATTTTAATCATAATATAAATA
>NZ_JARHYI010000078.1 GCF_029258575.1 Brachyspira sp.
TTTGGTGTTAATGAAATTGCCATTTTTATATCAACCGTTATTATATATATAATTTATTTTAAGATTAAAAATAATAAAATTTAAAAGTGTTTAATATTATTTAGTTATTCGCCGCTTATTCTGCTGCATATACCTTCTACTATAATATTATAATCTTTTGTATTTTCTATATTTAATAAATGTCCTGCATTTTCAACTATGAATAAATCTTTATCAGGAGCTTTTATTGTTTTATAATATTCTTTTACAATTACAGTTGGTACTTGCCAATCATTAGCACCGCACACAAAAAATATAGGTGTATTAAAATTTGTAAATTTACTTGTATCATAATTGATAAGATAATAAATAATATTTTTATTTAAATTTAAAGGTTGAAAGTTAAGATAATCTTTTATAGAATATATAGGACTTTGTTTGATTATTTTATTTAGTTTATCATTTCCATCATAATATCCTGCTAATTTATATTTTATTTGTATATCTCTGAAATTTTTGAATATATTAAATACATTATCTTTATTTATCATATAGGGATAGTTTTTTAATTTATTCATTTTTTCTATATATTTTTTATTATTACTATTTTTTACTATATTATAACAATAATCAAAACTAGTTTTCTCTCCTTTTTGGAAACTTACAACCTGTCCCATACCAATATATGCAGATACAAGATTAGGAAATTTTTTTATGAACTCTATACCTAAAATACTTCCCCAAGAATGCCCTAATAAAATAATATATTTAGAATTATATTTTAACTTAACATATCTAATAGAAGTTTTTCAACAGTTATATCTTTTTCTAATGATTTATTTTTTGATTGGGTTTTTCCTGTTCCTCTTTGATCATAATATATCAAATTATAATTTTGAGTTTTTGAATGCATTTTGTATAGAAAATATCTTTCGGATTCTCCTGGACCTCCGTGCAAAAATATTAAACTTACATTTGATTTTTTAGGATAATGTATAAAATATTGTTCTATATCATTTATTTTAACATACTCTTCAAAAAATATATCAATCATTATGTTATCTTTTAAATATAATTAAGTTTTCCGTATGTAATTTTTTTATGCAAATTAATAGCTTCCGAATCTGTAAGATGAGCAACATAATCTTTTACTAATTCTTCATCGCTATTATACGATATATTTGCTTTTTTAAATAAAGTATCTTCTTCTATGATTTCTTTATGCTTCAATAAATATTCAAATATTGTAGAAATTATTCTATTTACTCTTTCTGCGTCTTCAAGTATTTCCTTACTTTCATATACTTTTTTAAACATAAAATCTCTTAAATCATTTATAGCTTTTAATACTTTTTCATCAATATCTATTTCCATTTTTTCCATACTTGCTTCTATGACTCCCATAATCATAGTATCAGCTCTCTCTCCATAAGTAGTTCCAAGTACATTAACAATATCTTTAGGTAAATCTTCATATTTAAGAAGTCCGTATCTAATAGCATCATCAACATCATGATTAGCATATGCTATAGTATCTGATATTCTAACAATCATACCTTCATTAGTAGCAGGACCCGAAGAATCTGATATTAATTTTCCATTTTTACCTTTAGTATGTTTAATTATTCCATCTCTTACTTCAAAACTTAAATTAAGCCCTTTACCTTTTTCTAAATGCTCAACAACTCTAAGTGAATGAGAAGAATGATGAAAACCTTTAAAATATTTCAATATGGCTTTCTCTCCAGCATGCCCGAATGGGGAATGTCCTAAATCATGTCCTAATGCTATAGCTTCTGTTAAGTCTTCATTAAGTCTTAAAGCTCTTGCTATGCTTCTAGCTATTTGCATAACTTCCAATGTATGTGTAAGTCTTGTTCTAAAATCTCCGACAGAAAGCATTATAACCTGAGCTTTATCTTTAAGTCTTCTGAAATATTCGCTATGTATTATTCTATCTCTATCTTGCATATATATTGTTCTTATATCATCTTTTTCTCTTGGATATACTGTTCCTTTACTATCTGATGAAAATGCTGCTGCTGGAGATAAAAAACTTTTTTCTCTCATTTCTATATCAAGTCTTATAGTTCTCACAATATTTTCCTTAAATACAATTCATTATGTTAATAATAAATCAATTGACAAAAAAATACAATTATAATAATTATATATTAATTTTTTATATAAATATTTAATTTGTATTATAGTTAATAAATGAATGGAATTTAATGATTTTAATAGTTTACACAAATACTTTACAAAAACATTTATTTATTATAGAATTATGTTAATATTTACTATTACGAAATTATAAGTAATAAATTTCAATTAAATAGGGCATTATCATGAAAACTATTAATCTAATACTAGGAAATCATAATCATCAGCCAGTAGGCAATTTTAACTTTGTATTTGAAAATACATATCAAAAATCTTATAAACCTTTTTTAGAAATATTAGAAAAGTATAAATATATAAAATTTAATTTACATTATACAGGCTGTTTATTAGAATGGATTGAAAAAAATCATCCAGAACATATTTATAGTTTGAAAAGACTTGCAGAAGAAAAAAGAATAGAAATACAAAGCGGCGGTTTTTATGAACCTATAATGCCTTCGATACCAGATAAAGATAAAGATATACAAATAAAAAAATTAAATAAATATATAGAAGATAAATTTAATGTTACTCCTCAAGGTGCTTGGATTGCTGAGAGAGTTTGGGAGCCTACATTGGTTAAGAATTTGGCCAAAAACGGAGTAAAATATATAATGCTTGATGATTCCCAGTTTTTAACTACTGGAATAGATACCAAAAATATGTTCGGATATTTTATTACCGACAATGAAAATTATAAATTAAATATATTCCCAATATCTCAGGAACTTCGCTATTTGATACCTTTTAGAGAGGTTGACAAATCAATAGAATATTTAAAATCAATAGCTACAGAGGAGGGAGATAGGGTAGTGGTTCTTCATGATGACGGAGAAAAGTACGGAGATTGGCCTGGAACACAAAAATGGGTATATGAAGATAAATGGCTTGAGAAGTTTTTCGAGGCTCTTACTAAGGAAAAAGATACTATCATTACAACTACATACAGTGAATATATGGCAAAGTATTCGCCTATATCAAAGATTTATATACCTGCAGGATCTTATGAAGAGATGCTTACTTGGGTTCTTCCTGCAAAAATTCAAGATGAATTCCATTCAAAACAGGAAGAACTTAAAAAATCTCAGGATAATGATGTTATAAGCAGATTTATGAGAGGTGGTTTCTGGAGAAATTTTTTCAGTAAATATTCTGAAAGTAATAGAATGAATAAAAGAATGATATTTGCATCTAATATGATAGGTGAAATTACAGAATCAAATTATAAAGAAAAAGAAGAAGCGTTAAGTTATTTATTAAGAGGGCAGTGTAATTGTCCTTATTGGCATGGTACTTTTGGAGGACTTTATTTGAATAATTTAAGGCATGCTACTTATTCTAATTTGATTAAATCTACTTTTATATCATTAGAAAAAGTTTATGGAAGAAAATATTTCTTAAGTCATAGCAGCGATTTTGATATGGACGGCAGAGAAGAGGTTATGATTTCTTCTGAAAATTCATTTATTGTTTTCCATAGCTTAAGCGGTTCTATTATAGAATGGGATTTGAAAAAAGAAAATCCTATCAATTTGATAGACTGTTTAAAAAGAAGAGAAGAAGCTTATCATATAGCTGCTTTAAGAAATGCTAATAATGAAAATGAAGATAATAGGCATGTTTCAATACATGAAATAGCTAAAAAAGTTGATGAGAAAGTAGCAAAGTATTTAGTATTTGATAAAAATGAAAAAGTATTTGGTGTAGATCACTTCTTAAACAAGATGCCTACTGCAGAAGAATTCCAATTGCTAAAATATGAAGAGAATGCTGAGTTTTATAAATCATATTATAATGCTGTGGAAAATCTTATTAATAAAGATTATGCAACTATATCATATGAGAAAACTTCTAAAGTTAATGGAAAAGATATATATTTAATGAAAAGATATATAGTGAATAATGACGGAAGTTTTTATGTTGAATCTATAATAGAAAATAAATCTAATGAAGATATAGAATTCATATATGCTTTAGAAAATAATATGACTTTGCTTGCAGGTCAGGAGGCAGATAGATATTATATTGGAGGCGATAAGAGAATATCTAATAATCTTTCATACTGCGGTGAGTATAACGGCACTGTTTTCGGTATGGCTGATGAAGGATATATAAAGGTGAAAATATTAATGGAGGCAAGCGAAGAAACAGAGTTTTTGTATATGCCTAATTTTACAATATCTGATGCCGTTGATAAACTTGAAATGAATTATCAAAATTCAACTATAGTATGCTGTAAAAAAATATATTTAAAAGCTAATGAGAAAATAAAATATAAAGTAAAAGTAACTGCCAAAGATATTTAATTTGAAAGGGTAATTTGATGAAACTGTTTTGTATTATATCTGATAAGAGTCATGTAGGTAAAACATATATTGCTTCTCATATAGTATCATCTTTGAAAATGCTTAATAAAATAGTATGCTATTATAAACCTTTTGTTATGGAAGTACGGGATAATAAATTATTTGATTGTGAATATGTAAAGAATAAAACCACTTTAAAAGCTTCAGAAATATTTGTTTCCTATGCTACTAATGGTAATATATCGCCTCTTCATAGTATTAATACTAAAATAGATGAGAGGGATATTACCGATTTAATAGATGAAAATAGAGATATTTATGATTATATGGTATTTGAATCATTATCATTATATGCTCCTATAAAAGAAAATTATAATTTTATGGACCTAATATTAGATATAAAAAAAGAAAATGAAATGCATATAATACCTATTGTAGAGTATGATTCTAATATTATACATTCAGCTTTGGAGCAGGTTGAATTATTTCATACCAGAGGTTTTAAAATACCATTTATCATTATAAATATAAAAAAGGATTTATTTATTTCTAATAATGTTGTAGGCTATATTAGAAGTCAGTTAAATCCTATAAAAGTTTATATAATAGAATTTGATAATGAAGCAGAAAATAAAAAAATAGAAGATATTAAATACCCTGAACTTATTAAAGATCTGTTTTAATAGATTCATAAAATTTTTTGAAAGTATTATCTATATTATCTTCCCAAGTATTATGAGTGAATATAATATGTGCAGATTCTCTGTATAAATGATCTCTTTGTTTTGAAAGTTCTAATAATTTGTTTTTATTGTTAGCAAGTAATGGTCTTTCTTTAGTGTCAATATTGTTAAGTATAATATTAGCATTTCTATCTATAAAAACAGTCAGCCCTTTATTTTTTAAAATATTTCTATTTTTTTCTGCCAATACTATACCTCCTCCTGTAGATATAATAACATTATTTAAATTACTCAATTTTTCTAATATTTCACTTTCAATATTTCTAAAATAGGATTCTCCATTATCGGCGAAAATATTAGTTATAGTTTTATTTTCTTTTTCTTCTATATAAGAATCCATGTCATATAAATTGTAATTAAGTTTTTCTGCTAGCATTTTTGATAATGCAGTTTTTCCGCATCCTGGAAGCCCTATTAAAAATATTACTTTATTATTTGTATCATTATTATTCATTATAAATACCTAAAATAATTAAATTCTCCACACTTCTTTCAAACTCTTCAAATTCTTTTTTATACTTTTCAAAATCCCCAGTCATATCAATATAAAAATAATATTGCCATTTTCTTTCAACATGTGGACGGCTTACTATAGAAACCAAATTAAAACATTTAAGTTTATTTAAAGAATCAGCCAAACTTCCATTTTCATGAGGCAGTAAAAATCTTATAGTCATTTTACTTCCGAATTTCAAAGAATTATCATAATTAGCAGCTATAATAAATCTTGTTGTATTTCCATTAATATTTTCTATATTTTCTCTAAGTATATCTAAATCATAAACTTTACATGCATTTTTATTTGAAATAGAAGCTATACT
Source organism: Brachyspira sp. (assembly GCF_029258575.1). Classification (GTDB taxonomy): domain Bacteria; phylum Spirochaetota; class Brachyspiria; order Brachyspirales; family Brachyspiraceae; genus Brachyspira. The sequence continues at coordinate 6,013 of NZ_JARHYI010000078.1, forward strand.
TTTATCATCGCTATTGGCAACTATAAATGCAGCCTCAGCAGTATTTGATGCTGTAATCTCTTCAAAATTATTTTCTTTTATAAAATGAGAACATTGCTTCAAAGCCTGATGATGAGATATAACCTTTTTAATATTTTTTATATCGGTACCTTTTTTTGCCATAAGTCCATATTCTATAGGTAAATAAACTTCTCCTACTATCTTACAGTTATAATCTGCAATTATATCCAAAACTTCATTAACCATACCTGTAGAAGAATTTTCCAAAGGTAAAATTCCGTAATAACTTTCGCCTCTTCTTATACTTTCAAGCACATCGTCAAAATGTTCTTTCTTTATAAGTTCAGCATTCTTTCCGAAGAATTTCAAAGCAGCCTCATGTCCGTTGCCGCCTTCTCTGCCTTGATAAACTATTTTTTCATTATATTTTATATTTTGGGCATCATCATTTTGATTATTATTTTCATCTATTAAATATTTCTGAAGCTGTTTAGATGTATACATTATATCATTATAAATAGTTGTTATTAAATTTGATAATTCTTTATTTTCAAGAAGTTCTATTTTTTTAGCTATTACCTCTTTCTCCCTTTTTGGATCAAATATTGAGGTATTATATTTCTTTTTTGTCTCTCCAACTTTGATACTTATTTTCATTCTTTCATCTATCAAATGTACTATTTCTTTATCTATTCTATCGATTTCTTTTCTCAATTCCTGCATTTCTTCAGAGAACATAATGATTCCTTTTAATAAAATTTAAGATTTCTTATTATAGTAATTTATATTATACTAAATAGGTATTAAATTGTAAAGGATTTTATTTTTATAAGTTATATATAGCTATAAATTTAATAAAAGCTAGGGCGGGTGCTGTAATTACTATTAAAGTAAAAATATAATTTGAATTTTTATTTCATAAATAAGTTAATAAAAATAATGGGCGGGGAGTTATAATAAAATTTATTTTGAATCCCACCCTTTAAAGTTTAAAGTCATTTTTGAAAAACATTTTATTTATCTTTATATGCTATTAAGAAAAAGCACACCCACCCAAGTGTTATTTTAATTTAAGGTTTATCACTGCACGCGTTAAGCAGAATTAAAAGTTATAGTAAATGTTTAATTATTGATTGATTTTATTTTATGGCTAGTTCAACGCGTGGTAAGATGATTTTATATAGGAATAAAAAAGTAAAAACCTGCCGTAATAAAACTATTAAGGCAGATTTTTTATAATATTGATTGTTTTAATTGAAATTGACTTTATACAAAATAATTATATAATACAGAAAATTTATTATTAAAATAACTAGGATCTCTATGAACAATTTTATCAAAAATGAGCTTCAGAATTGGAAAGCAATAGAAATTGTATGGATTATAATTGCAGGCAGTATAATATTATCTCTTTCTATATATTGGAAGGAAAATATTATCGGTATAGTTTCATCAATAAGCGGTATATTATGCGTAATTCTCACAGGTAAAGGAAAATTATCTTCATATATATTTGGAATGATTAATACTATTCTTTATTCATATATAGCCTTTAATGCCAAATATTACGGAGAGTTTATGCTTAATGTCTTCTATTATATACCTATGAATATAGTAGGTTTCATATTATGGAGCAGAAATATAAATAATGAGAATAAAGAAGTTATAAAAACAAAATTAAATAATAAATATAAAATTATAATATTAGCTTTATCTTTCATATCAATATTCGTTTATGGATTAGTATTAAAAAAATTGGGAGGCTCACTTCCTTTTGCAGATAGTGCAAGTACAATATTTGCTATAACAGCACAGATGCTATGCGTGAAAAGATGTACAGAACAATGGATAATGTGGATACTAGTAAACATATTAAATATTTATATATGGTATATCAATTTTTCAATCGGAGGAGATAATATAGCGACACTTCTTATGTGGTCTGTTTATTTGGTAAATGCTTTATTTATGTTAGTAAGATGGTACAGAGAAGCTAATAATAAAATAGTTAATAATTAATTCGGAGTTTTTATGTATAATGTTGGAATGTATGCAGGTTCATTTAATCCGCTTCATCTTGGGCATGTAAGATGCATAATTGAGGCTGCTAATCAATGTAAAAAACTTTATATAATATTATGCATTGGAAATAATAGAAATGAAATAGATAAAAAAATAAGATACCGCTGGATTTATCAATTAACAAAGCATATTGGAAATGTGAAGATTATATTTATAGAAGATAATGCCAAAACAAAAGAAGAATACACGGAAGATTTATGGGAAGAAGATTCTATAAAAATAAAAAATGCTATAGGTGAAAAAATTCATGCTGTATTTTTGGGAGATGATTATAAAAATAAGGATTCTTTTTATACTAGATATTATAAAGAATCAGAATTGATATTTATAGAGAGAGATGAAATAAGCTCATCAAAAATAAGAGAGAATGTTTATAAATATTGGGATTATATACCTAATATAGTAAAGCCTTATTATACCAAAAAAGTTTTAATTTTAGGAAGCGAAAGCACAGGAAAATCCACTCTCACTATTAATTTGGCTAATTATTATAATACCAATTATATAGAAGAAGCAGGCAGAGAATTATCAGAAAAGTCTGGAACAGATTTATTAATGCTTTCAGAAGATTTTACAGAGATACTTCTTATTCATAAATTAAATGAAATGAAGGCATTAGAAAAAAGCAATAAAATATTATTTATAGATACTGATGCAATTATTACAAATTTTTATATGCATTTCTTGGAAGATGAAAATATAATCGATAATGAAAAACTTGCAAAAGCAATTATTAATATAAACAGATATGATATTATACTATTTTTAGAGCCTGATGTCGATTTTATTCAGGACGGAGGAAGAAGCGAGATAATAAAAAATAATAGAATAAAATACAGCAATCAAATAAAAGATATACTTAACAGTTTAAATATAAAATATCATACTATAGGTGGAGATTATCAGGCAAGATTTAAAAAAGCGGTTTCTATAATAAGTGGAAAGTTAAAACTATAAAAAACATATTATTTTATTAAAAAAGCATTGCTATTTACATACTTTACTTTTATATATATTTTAGTATAATATTACATTAATAGTGTTTGTTATGTTTTAATATAAAAATTATGATTAGGAAAATGTGTAAATGACTTTTGTATCTCCGAAATTTTTATTCTTACTTTTAGTTTTGCCTATTATAATATTTTCATATATAAGAACTAGAAAGAATCATTCATATTCTGTAAAGCACCCAAGAGTAAGTATGTCAAATGTGTTGAAATCTAGATATTATGTAAAAGATATACCATTTGCATTAATAATTTTAGCACTTGCTTTTTCTATTATAGGTTTAGCTCGTCCTGCAAAAGTTGCTCATTTATCTGATATTAATGGAGAAGGTATTTATATATCTTTAGTTGTTGATGTTTCTCCATCTATGATGGCGGAAGATATGATACCTACAAGATTAGAGGCTTCAAAAAAAACTATGATAGATTTTATAAAGAAAAGAAATTTTGATAAAATAAGTTTGGTATCATTTGCATTAAGGGCATCGGTTCTTTCTCCTGCCACTTTTGATTACACTTTATTGGAGGAGGAGATAAAAAAAATAAAAATAGATGAAGAAGGATCTACATCAATAGGACTTGGTATTGCAACGGCGGTAGATATGCTTAGAAGTGTAAAAGACGATAATGAAAAAATCATAATAGTTCTTACAGATGGAGAAAATAATTCTGGGGAGATAGATCCTAAATTAGCTTCTGAAATAGCTTCAAATTTTAATATAAAAATTTATACAATAGGTATAGGAGATGCTAATGGAAGTCATGCATGGGTTACTTATGATGACCCTAATTATGGTAAAAGAAGAATAAGAGCCGATTTTACTTTAAATGAAGAATCATTAATAGATATTGCAGCTGTAACAGGTGGTAAATATTTCAATGCTAAAAACACCTCTGCCTTAGATAATGTTTATAATACAATAGATAGACTCGAGAAAAAACCTATACTTGATGATGATTTAATTCAATATAAAGAATTATATAAGCCATTTATAATAATTGCATTTTTATGTTTATGTTTAAGTATTATCCTTTCTACAACGAGATTTTTGATAATTCCATAGTGTTATAAGTATAATATTATGTAAATAATTCTATATATAATAATAATTTAATAGATATTTATTCTAATTTGTAATAATTATTAAATATTTACTTGACTATTTATTTCAGCCAATATACAATCATAGAATTATATTAAAAAAGAGGTAAAACTATGGCAGAGATAAAAAATTATTATTTCTCTTCTGAGTCGGTAACAGAAGGCCATCCTGATAAGATCTGCGATGCCGTAAGCGATGCAGTCTTAGACGAATGTTTAAAACAAGATCCTAATTCTAGAGTTGCATGTGAAACTTTGGCAAAAACAGGAATGTTAATAATTGCTGGAGAAATCACAACAAAAGCTAAATTAGACTATCAAAAAATCGCCAGAGATACCGTAAGGCGAATCGGATACACAAGCAGCGATATGGGATTTGATGCTGATACTTGTGCAGTTATGGAAGCTATTGCAGAGCAATCCCCAGATATAGATATGGGTGTTAGTGCTGGTAAAGGATTATTTAATTCTGAAAGTTCAAATGTTTCTGAGGGTGCAGGCGACCAAGGTATAATGTTTGGTTATGCTATAAATGAAACAGAAACATTTATGCCTTTAACTATACATTTAGCTCATAGATTAGCTGAGCGTTTGACTAAAGTTAGAAATGACAAAATAGTTGACTATTTGAGACCAGATGGTAAAAGTCAGGTTACTGTTGAATATAAAGACGGTAAAGCAGCTAGAATAGAAGCGATTGTAATTTCTACTCAGCATGCTGCAGGCGTTGATCATAAGCAAATAGAAGCAGACATTAAAAAGCATGTTATTAATGAAATATGCCCAAAAAATATGCTTGATGAGAACACTAAATATTATATTAACCCAACAGGCTCATTTGTAGTAGGTGGACCTATGGGAGATTGCGGGTTAACAGGAAGAAAAATAATAGTAGACAGCTACGGTGGACATGGTGCTCATGGTGGTGGTGCTTTCTCTGGTAAGGACCCTACAAAAGTAGACAGAAGTGCTTGTTATATGGCTAGATATATAGCTAAAAATATAGTTGCTTCTGGTATAGCTGACAAAGCTTTGGTACAGTTCGCTTATGCTATAGGCGTTCCTGAGCCTTTATCTGTATATGTTAATACTTTCGGTACTGCAAAAGTTCATGATGAAGTATTAGCTAATATAGTTACTAAGGAGCTTGATTTAACTCCTGCTGGTATAATCAAAAGATTGGATTTAAGAAGACCTATTTACGAAAAAACTACTGCTTACGGACATTTCGGTAGAGAACTTCCTGAATTCACTTGGGAAAAGACAGACATCAAAGATTTGTTCGCTAATGCTAAATAATTAATTTAATATAAAAAGTTTTAAACATTCAAGGCTTGTTAATATTTATATATTAGCAAGCCTTATTTATTTGTAATTAAAATTGTTATATTTGATATAATCCACTTCTGTCATAATTTTATAATACACACTAATAACAAAAGTATCAATTTAAAATCAACCTTTTTTTCCACCCATATCCATATATTGACTGTACATAGGAGATGGAAGTCCAAAACCTCCTGCTACAGGCATAGTTTCTCCTGTTATATATGAAGAATTATCGCTTGCAAAAAATAATACAGCATTAGCTATATCTTCTGGTAATGCCGATCTATTTAAAGGAACATTTTTTAAAAATAATTTTAAGAAATCTTCTGACATATTCTCCATTGCCGCATCAGTTGCCACAAATCCTGGTAATACTGCATTGCATCTTATATTGTTTCTTGCATACTGAACTGCAATATTTTTTGTGAGGAAATTTATTGCAGATTTTGATATTCCATATGCTAATCTTGACATATCAGGAAAAATTCCGCCTACAGATGATATATTAATAATGCTTCCGCCTCCTGTTTTTATCATTTGTGCTACTGCTACCTTTGAAGGAATATAAACACTTTTTAAATTTTCATTAACTATATGAAAAAAAGCATCAGTATCTCCATTAACCAAATCAAAATCTTTATTAGTATCAGTAGTACCGAAATTATTAACAAGTATATCAATTCTGTTTTCTTTTTTTATTACATCTTCTACCATAGAAGTAAAAGTTTCTTCTTTAGTAGCATCGAAATATACAACATCAGCATCTCCGCCATTTTTTATTATTTCATTTGCTATTTCTTTACCAGCCTCAAGTCTTCTTACAGCTAAATAAACTTTTGCTCCATTTTCTGCAAGCTTCTTAGAACAGGCTAAACCTATACCTCTTGTAGATGAAGTAACTAATGCTATTTTTTTATCTAAAAGTTTCATAATCATATGTCTCCTTTATTTTTTATAATATGAATTATATAAGATTTAATAATTATTTCTATAATACAATATAACTATTTTGAATATATAGTTATATATTTTTATAACAGTGTAAAAGTTAAAATTTTTGTTATAGTCATAACATGCCATATACCATCTTTCATAAATATGAAAGGCATTATATATTGAAAGGAAGTATTGAAAATAATATAAAATAAGTTCTCATAATATTTTTTGATGTTGATAAAGTTTCTTCTGACAGTTTCATAAGAAAATCAGTATTAAAATATATAAACAATGTATATACTATACTTAATATTAAAGCTGATAATACATGGTATTTTAATGCTGATTTTATTCTATACATTAAATTTATTTATATTAAAGGCTTGGCAGTTTGTCTTATTGTATAGGCTGATGATTGAACTAATATATTAATAATTACAGAATAACAGCTCCATTATCTCCTTCATATTGTCCTATCATAGAAACATCAACTATTGAATAAATAGCAACTATTAATGCACTTCCAAATCTGATTTATAAATACTTTAAAAATATTTTTTACATCAGTTTTTAGCATATACATAAATAATATTTCTATGTAAAAGTTTAAAAACAAAAAAGGCTGTATAAGAAATCTAATAATTAGACATCTTATACAACCTTGAGCATTTTCAAAGCTTCAACAATCCTTCGAAGCATTATATTATATATAAATTTATAAGTCAAATAATGGACTAATATTAATCTTCTATATAAGCATAGCTGAATTTATGTTTTGCTAAATTATCATATACAACATTTTTTAATTTAGGGCTAACTAGAGTAGGCGTAGCATAATAGTATAAAGGTATTATAACATCATTGTCCATAAATATTTTTTCAGCTTTGTGCATAGCATTCATTCTGACATTCTGATCTATTGTATTCATAGCAGTTTGAAGTAAATTATCATATTCTTTATTAGTAAATAAGGCATGATTTTGAGGACTATAGCTTAAGAACATACCTAAAAATGTCATAGGATCATTATAATCAGCAGTCCATCCACTTCTTCCTATAACATAATTTTTATCAGTATACAATGTTTGTAAAAATACAGCCCATTCCTGCTGACTAACTGTACTGTCAACTCCTAAATGCTCTTTCCACATTTGCTGAACAGCTTCAAATATAGGAATCTCTCTATTAGAATCAACTAAAAATTGAAGTACTGGAAAACCTTCTCCATTAGTATATCCAGCTTCTGCCATTAATCTTTTAGCTTCTTCAACATTTTTTTGATAATCTTCTTTTTTTACACTTATATAATCTCCTCCAAGCTCTCTAAAATCTCCATTAACATCAGGAGCCCCGAAGGGTACAAAGGCACCAGCAGGTATTCCAGCTTTTACTACATTATCTACTATATAATTTCTATCTATAGCAAGAGATAAAGCCTTTCTAATTCTTACATCTTTTAAAACTTCATTTGTATTATTTACAGCATAATAATATGTTCCAAGACGCTTAACCATTTGTAATAGTCCTTCTGCTTTTAAAGCATCTATATCCTGAGCAGGAACTCTGTCAGAAAGATGTAAAGAACCTTCTTTTATTCCAGCAACTGAAGCAGTAGGGTTATCCATTAAAACAAAAGTTATTTTTTCAGGTACTAAATTATCATAATCCCAATAATTAGTATTTTTTACCATTATTATATTATTATCTATATTTCTTTCTACCATTACATAAGAACCATTTCCAATATAGCTTTCAGGACTCATAGTCCAAGAATCCCCGTATTTTTCTATAATATCCTGACGAATGGGATAGAATGTAGGAAAAGCAGTTAATTCCAAGAAATATGCTGTAGGTTTTTCTAAAGTTACCTCTAAAGTATAATCATCAATAGCTTTTATTCCCAAAGTATCCAATTCCATTTTGCTTGCATTTATAGACATAGCATTTTTTACAGGTTCAAATTGATAACTGTATTCGCTTGCTATTTTGGGATTCACTGCTCTTTTCCAAGCATATACAAAATCTTTAGATGTTAATGGGCTACCGTCAGACCATTTGCCATTAGTTCTTAAATGGAATGTATAAGTAAGTCCGTCCTCACTTATATCCCAACTTTCAGCAGCTCCTCCAACCAATACTCCGTCTTTATTTTTTGTAGTAAGTCCTTCAAATGCATGTATTATGTAAACAGAAGCATCTGAAGCTATATTTAAAGTAGGGTCTATAGTTTTTGGTTCAGGTCCTACATTTATAAATAAACCTTCTCCTTTGTTTTGATTTTGAGATGAACAAGATGTTATCACAAAACTAATTGATAATAAAAAAATAAAAAATAAATGAATAATATTTTTCATAAATCAATATCCTTTTTTAATAAAATATATTGGGAAATATATTATATTATAATTATGAAAAATCAATTAATTAATAAAAAAATTATATAAATAATATTTCATTAAATATTAAAATATAATAATATGTAGTTATGAATAATAAATTAAAAATAATAAAATACAGAGCAGTGCTTTTTTTTATAGCAATAATATTTTTATCTGCATCTTTTATAATAATAAGTATTAACTTAAGATTCAATAATGATAATATAATAAAAATCAATGCCAATATAGAAAGTATTAATTATTATGAATACGGTATTGTGAAGAAGCAGAAATTTGCAAATGTAGTTTATAGTTTCATTTATGAAGATGAAAAAATCATTGTTACAAATTCGTATTTAGAAGATGAAAATAATAATTTACAATTAAACTCTAAAACGGAGATATTTTATGATAAAACAAGTAATGCAGTAGTGGTCAAACCTAGTAAATATACATTAGTATTAGCATTTATATTTATATTTTTTGCAATAGCTGTAATAGTATTTGCTTTTAAATTGAAGGCTAATAATATATATGTATCTCAAAAACTATACAAATAAATTTTTTATATTTTTTCTAATTTTACCTTTCTTATTATCACTGCTTTGATTATAATAAGTGAATATACACTTCTTTATTTATTTTCTAATTTTATTATTTCATTATAGCCTTTTTTTCTTGCTACATCAAAAATCGTGTTGCCGTCTATATTTACAGCTGTAGTATCAGCATTATTTTCTATAAGTAATTTTACTAATTGAGTATTACCATTTTCTATAGCGGTAAATATTAAATTAACAGGTTCTTCGCTGGAACTATCAATAACATCTTTAGAATTCACATCAGCACCATTTTCTATCAAATATTCAGCTATTTTTGTATTTTGATTAGTAACTGTGGCAACTAATAAAGAAAATGGTACATTTCTATAATCCGTATATTTCATTGTAGGGTCAATACCTTTGTATACTAAATATTTTACTATATCAAAACGCTCAAGTCTAATGGCATCAGCAATTAGAGGCTCTCCTTTTTCATCGACCCGTCCTATATCGGCTCCATTTTCTACAAGTGTTTTAAAAATTTCAAAATTATTATAATGTAAACTTTTATCTAATATAGTAAAATTACCTTTCTCCGTATCTAGGTAAATAACATTAGGATTTGCTCCAAAATTTAGCAGTAGCTTAATTACTCCTAAACTATTTTTATTATTAGAAGTAACAGCATAAAATAAAGCATCTCCAGATATATTTCCACTTAAATCAAATGCTCTTGCATTAACATTAGCATTATTTTTTATAAGTTCTTTTACAAGTTTTATATATCCCATAGATGAAGCTTTCATTAAAGGAGTAATACCATTAAAATCAGTTTTATTAATACTAGCACCATATTCAATTAATTTAATGGCTTTTTCTTCAGTAGGATAATATGAAGCTGCAAATATTATTGGAGAGATATGTTTGTATTTTAATTGCCAAGTATCCAAAGAGTTTGCATTTTTTATCGTATTAAGCTCTTCAAGTATTTTTAAATTTTCTTCTCCTGCCATTTTGAGTATATCATCAATATTTTCATTAGCAGCATAGCCTTCATATTCTTCTTCACCATCAATATTATATTCTATTATATTAGTTTCAATATTTTGATTTGTTTCTAATGTATTAGTATCAATTTCATTAGTAGTTAATTCTATATTATTTGTTTTTTTTGAATTACAGCTTATTATACTAATGAATATTAAAGCTATTATAATAATTTTTTTCATAATATACTCCGAATTTTTAGTATTATTAAATAATGATTTTTTATTTTACTATATTCTAATTTTATTATTATATTAACGATAAATTTACCCAAAAATTTTAGTCAATTATCATATTTTAATTATTACTATGCTCAAAAATCTTATAATCAGCAAATAAATACAACAGTAGTTCGCATATTAGGGTTGTATATAGCTTTTTATTTATATACTGCAATTTTTAAGTTTGTCAAAAGTTAGTTGTTAAATTTATTGTTTGCCACACACTACATCACTTTTTTGTTACCACAAAAGAAGCAAAAAGGCTATATTTTAATAATTTATATTACATATAAAATAAAATTAGTATTATTTGGTACTCATTTTACACTTGCACTTTTTGGTCCCACCTATGGCATGCGATGGGAAAAAGTTGATAGTACATTTACAAAATATAAAAAATTTTTAGTATAAATTGGCTTTTTATTATATGTTTGATATACTGTTATAATTAATTATATTTTAAAATAAAATTATTAGTAGTTTATTTATATATAGAGGAAATATGTCAGAAAATAAAACTGTAAGTAAAGAAAAAATAGCCAAGTCATCATTAAAAATGTCATTGGTAACTACTGTAAGCAGAATATTTGGACTTGTTAGAGATCAAATACAGGCTATTTTACTTGGAACTACATTCATAGCAGATGCTTTTGCAATAGGATTTATACTTCCAAATTTATTAAGACGATTATTTGCTGAAGGTAATATGGTTGCAAGTTTTATACCTGTTTTCACAGAGCTTGAAAAAGAAAAAGGCATTGAAGAGTCAAAAAAATTCTTTAGAGCTGTATTCACACTGTTAGGATTAATACTTATCGGAGTTGTAGGCATAGGAATAATAATATCGCCTTTGCTTGTTAAAATACTTTATAAATCAGCACATAATAATGTAGAAGCTCTTAATTTGGCAGCGGATTTATCAAGAATAATGTTTCCTTATCTTCTATTTATATCTTTAGCCGCTTTGATGCAGGGAGTACTTAATATAAGAGGATATTATTCCATATCGGCAGCAAGTCCTATACTTTTAAATACTGTAATTATATCTATGGCATTGTTTTTTTATTTTATTCTGCCTGATTTTTTTAGTAATATGTCTTATGTATTTGCTTTAGCTGTATTATTAGGCGGATTTGTACAGTTTGTATATCAAATGCCTTTTGTACATAAACAGGGATTTAGTTTTAAGCCTTATTTTAATTTTAAAGATCCGTATGTTATAAAGATGATAAAATTATTTGCTCCAGGTATTTTCGGTGCTAGTATATATCAAATAAATTTACTAGTATCAACTGCATTTGCAGGGGCTATAGGTGAGGGCAGAGTATCAGCTGTTACTTTTGCTACTAGAATACATGAATTTGTATTGGGAGTTTTTGCTGTAAGTGTGGCAACTGTAATGCTTCCTACTTTGAGTAAATTAATAACAGATAATAAAAAAGATGAGGCTGTTGAAACTTTGGGATATTCTTTAAGGCTTGTTGCTTTAGTTACTATACCAGCTACTTTTGGATTTATGGTATTAGGTAAAGAAATAGTGAGAATGATATTTGAATATGGTGCTTTTTCTTCTAAATCTACATATCTTGTATCAAGTGCATTGAGATATTTATCTATATCATTATTCTTTGTTGCAAGCTACAGGATACTTGTACAGTCATTTTATGCTATGAAAGATATGAAAACACCTGTATATGTGGCATTTTTCACATTTATTATCAATGCAGTTAGCAATTATTTATGTGTTTATATATTTAAATTCGATATTATAGGAATATCTATATCAAGTGTTATTGCAAATATTATATCTTTTTGTATACTATATACATTGCTTATAAAAAGAATGGCAGTAAAATCTATAATAAATAAAAAGTTTGAAATTACAAAGACATTGTTTTCTAGTTTGTTTATGGTGGCTTGTGTTTATGGATTAAAATATTATTTTTTATCTGATACTGCTGATTCTAGGATATTTTTTATATTTAAAGTATTTATAGTAATATTATTTGGAGTGATATCATATTCTCTAATAAATATTATATTAAGAAATGATGATTTTGTATCATTTGTCAATATGTTTAAAGGGAAATTTTTGAGAAAGTTTGTAAGAAAATAATATGTATTATTCTTAAATAATAAACTGAAAATATCCGATAATTTAAGCAGTAATTTTTTAATAATATAAGGTTTTTTTATGAGCTTAAAAAATAAGGTACTTTTATTAGTTGTCATTGTTGTAATTTTGTCATTATCTCCCACTATATTTATAAATACTCAAACGAATAAAAAATCTTTGTATGATTCGGCTATGGGAGTAGCATGGAATTATTTTCATGATATATATTATGCCTTTGATAATATTGTGGAATCTACAGGAGTAGGAACTATAGGATTATCAGATTTGGCTACAGTATCTTATGATTTATATTCTACAGGAGCAGTTGCCGATGTGGCTGGTAATCTTAGAAAAAATATATATCGTTTTCATAAGGCTCAAAGAGGACTTCATCATGTAATAGCAAATGGTATATATTTTGAACCTGATATTGTAGAACAAAATCCTTATATGAGAGGAATACATTCTCTATATTTGTATGATGTAGGCGATACAGGAAATATGCAGCCTAAAATAGAAACTGCTAATGATAATTATAATAAAGAAGAATTTTATTATTTAGCTCTTCCAGACAATTGGAATAGAGAATCAAAAAGACCTCAATATATATATTATTCTTCTCCTTATTTAAAAGAGGTGGATAAGCCTCAAAAAGTAATTTCATTTTCATCTCCTATATACTCCAGTATTAATGATAATCTTATAGGAGTTGCTTTATCTGATGTTTCTTTAGATATAGTATATGAAGTTATAACAAATATAGTGAAAACAGGTCCTTTTAATCCTATAATTTATGATTCAAGAAGTAAAAAGATAGTTTATCATGATAATACTAATTATATACTTAGTAATTTAGATGATGTTGAATGGATTGGAAAATCTATTGAAAATGTAACTTTTTATACAAATCTTAGAATAAGAACTAATTATATTGCTGCTAACAATACTTCATATAGTATGTTCTACCATCAATTCCATAATCATCCTACATATAATATGATTATGTATGCTCCTACAAGCTATTTTTATAATGTATTAAATAAAACGAATAATACTATATTTATTATATTAATAATTGCAATTATTATCATTTTTATTGTATTAAATATAACAATACCATTCTCATTAAAACCTTTAGAAAGAATTTCTCAGGAATTAGAATCTGGGGTATTTGATAATAATATATTTGTAAATGTTAGTAAGATTCATTCTCGGGACTCTCTAGGAAATTTGAGTACTTGGATAAGAATATTTTTTGATATGGTTCAGCATGTATTTTCAAGTGTGTCTAAAACCCTTAAGGTATCAAGAGATCAAAGCAATGCTTTAAAACTTAAAATGACTGATATATCCGAATCAGCAGGTCATATGACTGAATCAGTAGGATTTATAATAGATAATATATCTTCTCAGCAAACAGAATTTAAACATGTGGAAAGCAGTAATTTAGAAATATATAGGATTATAGCTTCAAGCTTGTCTGAATTAATTTCTATTGATGATATGACTAATAATCTTCAAAGTAAAATTGATGATCAATCTGTTAGTTTGAATCAAATTAATTCTTTAACTGTTACTATGCAAAAAGATATGCAGGAAGTATCTATTTCTGTAGGTAAGGCTAAAGAAGAATCAGAACATGTTGTATCTTTAGCTGAGGATAGTAAGGCAAAAATAGTTAAAACAGAAAATATTACGAAATCACTTATAACTTCTATAAGAGGTATTACAGATTTCGTAAATTCTACTATTGATATATCACAGCAGACAAACATGTTGGCGATGAATGCTGCTATTGAGGCGGCACATGCTGGAGAGCAGGGTAAAGGTTTCGCAGTTGTTGCTGAAGAGATTAGAAAATTAGCTACTACTACAAATTTACAATCTGAGAAGGCATGGAAGATATTAAGAGATATAGAAAAAGAAATGAATCTCATTATGTCTAGTATGACAGAAAGAATAGTAACAACAGAAGATATGTTGGTAAAACTTCAAAATTTTGTTAATACTATGACTAAAGTTAAAAAAGTTGCTGATGAAAAATATGATTCTACGAAAGAAATAAGTGTATCTATAGAGAGTTTATATGATGCCGTTAAAGATATTAAAGAACAGTATACTAATTTACATGGCAGAATATCAGTGGCAAAAGATGATTTAGTAAATCTTTCTGATTTCTCTAAAAAAAATGATGAGGCTATGAAGCTTGTATCTCAAAATAGCGATTATATAGTAGCCAAAACACAGGATATGGGAAATCAAATTGGAAATGTATTTGGTCTTATAAAAGAGATAGAACAGCTTTCTAATATAGCAAGCGAATCTGTTGATACATTAGAAAAGGAAATGTCAAATTATGTTATAAAAGATTTTGAAGAGGTTATTAAAGAAAAAATCAAAATTATTAATGAAGGCGATAGGGCATACAGTAGACATAGTTTTGTTCAAAGTATATACAAATTTGTTATGGAAACTTTTGGTAAAGATAAATTCCAAAAGGTTTTAGATCAAATGCCTGAAGAATGCAGAAGGATATTTAAAGATGTTAAAAAGACTAAATTCAAAAAAAAATATCCTTTATCTACATCTTGTTTCATTCCTATGACTTCTATAATAGATGAGTTTTATGATGGTGCAAGAGAGGGTATTAGAGAAAAAGCTAGATATGATTTTAAGAAATTTAATATATTGATAAAATTATTTATTAAATTGTCAAATAAGAATGCTTTAGCTGATGTATTTGTTAATTTTAACAATAAAATGTTTAAGAATATATATGTAGAGGTTGTTAAGGCTGAAAAAAGACGCATTATTTATCATTTGCATTATTTCCCTAATTATGATTCTATGATAGAAACTTATTATGATGAAATGATAAAGAATATATTTAGATTTAAATATCCTAATGGATCTAAAGTGAGAATGACTAAGTCTATCAGTAAGGGTTATATTTATACTGAATATATTGTAACTTGGTAATTTAAGAAAATATAAAGTCTGTACTTTTGAAAGGTTCAGACTTTTTTTATTGCTAATATAATTTTTATCATTTCCGATATAATTAATGATATATAATTTTGTTTATTATTAGGACGTATTATGAATATAACAGATAAATACAATTTAAGTATGAATAGTGCTAATTTAGCTAAGTTAGATAATGCTAAAAAACAATATGGAAATGCTAAATTTTCTATAGGAGATACTTCTTCTTCAGAAAATAGTAATGCAGTATCAAAATATGATAAAGAATTTGAAAAAAAACGTTTAAGACAGGTTTCAGAAGATTTTGAAGCTTTGATGATTAATCAGATGCTCAAGGAAATGAGAAAAACTGTTGATAAAAGCGGTTTAATAGATGGCGGTATGGCAGAGCAGATATTTGAAGATATGCTTTATGATGAATATGCTAAAGAATTTTCAAAAACAAAAACTTTTGGTCTTGCAGATATTATATACAATCAAATGGAAAAATATATTTGATATTTTATAAATCCTTCTAATTATTTTTATATAAGGATTTTTTATTTATAAATTCTATGATTAAAATATTAAAACTTGTATTTGTATCTTTTATAATACTTTTCATAAATTATGACAGTAATAAATATGCAGATGAATATTATATTAATATAGATGAATTATGTTTAATCAAAAATATTACAGGTTTTCCATGTCCAAGCTGCGGTATGACAAGGGCTTATATAGAAGTTTTTAAATTAAATTTTAATAAGGCATTTCATTATCATCCTTTATTTATATTTCCTAGTATAATTTTTTTTATTACTATTTTTAGAGATAAATTAAAAATAGCAAATTATATATATAATAATTATTATATAATCATATCCGTATTATTAATTTTTATACTTGTATATTTTATAAGATTTATATTATTATTTCCAAATCAAGAACCTTTCACATATAATTATAACAGTAAATTTTATACAGTATTGAAAGCATTGATATATGTATTTAAATAGTTGTTTTTTATTCGTATATATTATATATTTATATTATAAACCGTATATTATATAATGAATTGTATATATATTATGTTTATTTGTGGGGGTATGTTTTTAACAATATTAATTTTTCAGATTAATATTTTATTGGTTTAATTTTATATATTGGTTTTAACGATAATTAAATATTATTTTAGGAATATAAAAAATGAGATCTTTTTTATTGGTATTGTTATTTATATTTTTATATTCCCCTCTATATCCTCAAGAGGACATTTTTCTTGAACCTGAAGATATACAAGTTGATATCGAAGGCTCTGAGAAGGTTAGTTCTGTTCATAAAGAAAAACAATTTCTTTTTGACAGATCTATTATTATAAGAAAAAGTCAAATAAAATCTTCCACATCAAAAAATATAGCAGAACTTATCAAAGAGCATGCCAATATAGATATAAAAAATAAAACAGTATATTCTCAATCTACACTTATATTGAATGGGGAAATACTGAAAAATGAAGAAAAGAAAATATATTTGTTTTTATTTGATAAAAATAATATAGATTCTATAGATATTAATTATCATGTATTAAGCGGAAAAATAGTTTATAATATATTAAGTAAAAAATATTCTAAATCTGAGGAACTTTTATATTTAAATTTATCAAGAGATGTGCAGCTAGAATCGGATAAAACTATCAAATACAAAAAAACCCAAACTAATGCGAGCAGATCCTCTGGTAAAATGAATTTGCTTGAATATAATATAAAAAATCAGAATAATAGTTCATTAAAATTTAGTGTAGATACTTCTGGAGAACAAAGAGGTTTCAGCAGTAAAAAGAGTACTTCAGCAGATTTTAGATCATATGTAAATGGAGATGTTAATTTTAATATAAGTCCTATAAAAGAGATAACTGTAACTGGTAAATATTTTCTTAATATGCAGACAGATATTGCTTTGCTTGGAAAAAATTACACTAATAATATAAAAAATCAAAATCTTTATCAAGGTGGTAATATTAAACTTGCATTCAAACCTCATAGTATAGTTACATTAGAAGCTTTGTATTTTATAAGTTCTAAAAAAGATTTATTGACAAATAATAATCAATATCTTACTACTCAGGGAAGTAAAACAAGTATAATATTTAATATACCTATTAAAAATATTAATTCAACTATAAGAATAAAGGGTAATTATTCATATTTGGTAGGTAAAAATTTATATAATGTAAATGTTAATAATAATAATTTACCAGGACTTCCTAGACATCAATTCAATACTTCATTGGAATATATATACAGAAAAAATAAAGATTTTGAAGCCAGTATACTTTTGAATGTGCAGTATATAGGAGATCAATATAATAATACAACAAAAGCAGAATTTGATAAGGCTTATACTACTTTTGATATAATGAGTTTATGGGTATTAAAAAAAGATATATCTATTAAATTTGGGATAAAAAATGTATTGGATATTAAATATGAAACTATTAAAGGATATCCTATAGCAAGCCGTGAATATTTTGTAAATGTAACAGCAAAGCTCAAATAATATAATTATAATTCAATATTTACTTATTTTTATAAAATAGTATAATAATAATATTATGAAAAAAACATTTCTTATTATTGACGCTTTTGGTATACTATATAGATACCATTTTATTTTTTTGAAAAGACCTCTTTTAAACTCTAAGGGGCAGAATGTTTCATCTATTAATGGCTTTATGAGAACTTATTTCTCTCTAATCAATACATATCCAGCAGAATATACTGCTATAGCATTAGATAGTTCGAGAAAGACTTTTAGAAATGAAATATATAAAGAGTATAAAGAGAATAGAGAGAGTATGCCTGATGATTTGAGAAGTCAGATACCTATACTATATAATCTCATAGATGCTTTGGGAATATCTAGAATAGTTTTGGATAATTATGAGGCTGATGATATTGTTGGAACTATTGCAGAAAAAAACAAAAAAGAAAATATCAAAACTATTATTTATTCTCCTGATAAAGATATACTTCAGCTTGTAGATGATGATGTTAGAGTAGTAGCAAGCAATAAAGATAATGAGCTTATGGAGTATGATAAAGAGGCTGTTAAAGAGAAAAGAGGAGTTTATCCTAATCAAATAATAGATTTACTTTCTTTGATGGGAGATGCTTCTGATAATATACCTGGTGTAAAGGGAGTAGGTGAGAAAACTGCTATAAAACTTCTTGAAGAGTATAATAGTTTAGACGGCATATATGAAAATATTGACTCTATTAAAGGCAAACTTCAGGAAAAATTACTTGAATCAAAAGATAATGCCTATATGAGTTATAAACTTGCTACAATTGAAAGAAATATTAAAGATTTTAATTTAGATTATAATAAAATAGAAAGTAGTAAAATTAATGCTGAAGAAGTTAATAAGATATTAGATGAATTAGAGTTAAAGCAGATAAGAGATAAAATTAATTCTTATATATATGGCTCTTCTTCAAAAAAAGATGAAAAAGTAAAAATTTCTGATGATAATGCTAAAAAGGAAGAAACAGCAATATTAACTGCAAAAGATAATAAAGCAAGTTATTATTTGATAGAAAATGAAACAGAACTTCAAAATCTTATAAATGATATTAACAGTAAAAAACTTGTATGCATAGACTTTGAAACTACAGGACTAGATACATTTAAAGATACTATAATAGGAATTTCTTTTGCCATAAAATCGAATGAAGCTTTTTATTTGGATTTAAGCGGAAGAACAAAAATAGATAAAGAAAAATGTATGAATCTTGTATTTGATACTTTAGCAAGTGAAGATATAAAGGTTATAGGGCATAATCTCAAATACGAATATAAGATGATGAGGGCTATAAGTAAAAGTTTTGGAAATATGTATTTTGATACTATGGTAGCTGCATATTTGATTAATCCTACTAGAGGAAGATACAATATGGACGATTTAGCCATTGCTTATCTTTCATACAATACTATTAAATATAGTGATTTAACTGATAATGCTAAAAAGACTTTATTAGATGTTCCTTTAAAAGATGTTGTTGAATATGCATGCGAAGATGCTGATATAACATTTAGATTTTATGAATGTTTTGCTCCTCTTTTGAAAACTCATAATCTTGAGGATTTATTTTTTAATATAGAAATGCCTCTTGTAAGTGTTCTAGCTGATATGGAATTTGACGGTGTTTATATAAGTAGCGAAAAGATGAAATCATTATCCGATGAATATACTTTGCTTTTAGAAAAGACAAAAGAGAAAATATATTCTGAGGCTGGAGAGGAGTTTAATTTGCAGTCTCCTAAACAGCTTGAGTATATATTATTTGATAAGATGGCAATAGCTCCTTTAAAGAAAACTAAAACAGGATTTTCTACAGATGAAGAGGTATTAACAGAACTTGCCCAAAAGGAAAAGATAGCTGAATATATGCTAACATACAGAAAGTATGCAAAATTAAAAAATACTTATCTTGATGTTTTCCCTACTTTGATAAATGAAAAAACAGGAAGAATACATGCTTCATTCAATCAAACTGTAACAGCTACAGGAAGATTATCATCATCAGAGCCTAATTTGCAGAATATACCTGTGAGAGGCGAAGAAGGAAGAGATATAAGAAATACATTCATAGCAGAAAAAGGAAATTTACTTATAGCTGCCGACTATTCTCAGATAGAATTAAGATTATTAGCACATTTCAGTAATGATCCTGCATTAGTTGAAGCATTTAAAAATAATGATGATATTCACAGAAAAACAGCAATGAAAATATATTCTGTGAGTAAAGATCATGTAACTGCTTCTATGAGAAACATTGCTAAGATAATAAACTTCTCTATAATATATGGTAAAACAGCTTTCGGGCTTTCAAAGGAACTTGGAATAAAGAGAAAGGAAGCTGATGATTTTATAAATGGATATTTTTCTACTTATTCGAGAGTAAAACCATTCTGTGAGGAAGTAGTTAATGATGTTAGAGAGAAAGGATATGTGCGTACTATGTGCGGAAGGATTAGAGATTTATCAAAGACTATAAATTCATCTAATGCTATGGCTAGAAATGAGGCTGAGAGAATGGCTTTGAACACTCTTATTCAGGGAAGTGCAGCTGACATGATAAAGGTTGCTATGGTTGCTATACATAAAGAGTTTAAAAATCATTTGAAAACCGCTAGAATAGTTATGCAAGTTCATGACGAATTGGTGGTTGAAGTTTCTGAAAAAGAAGCTGATAAGGCTATGACTATAATGAAAGAGATAATGGAACATTCAGTAAAAGCTAATGTACCTATAATAGTTGATATACATAAAGGAAACAGCTGGGGAGAGGTTCACTAATTATGCCTATTTTTAATAAATTATTACATTCTAGTATAAGAAACAAATTATCAAAAAATATTTGTGATAATTTGAAAAGCATATCTATTGAGGCTAAAGAGTCTGAATATGTAAATTATATACCTATACATTATAATTCTTTGGAAAATCCTAATTATATATGTTCTATAAAAGACTGTATAGTTTATTCAGATTGGGGATTTATATTTACAAATAATGGAAAGTTGATAAAAGATAATTTATCTTCTGATGTTTTAAATTACAGAAGCGAATTACCAGGAAGATTTTTATTTTATAAGTTTAGAAAAAAATTAAAAATTAAGGGAAATGTTTTTGTATTGAAATCTCAGTGGCATATTTATTACGGGCATTGGATTCATGATATATTATCAAGATTATTTATACTAAGAGATTCAGGTTTATTTGATAAAATAGATACTTTTATAATAAGCGAAGGTTGTAAAGCCAAGTTTTATAGAGAAAGTCTTGAGCTTTTTGGTGTAAAGAATATTATAAATGTACCAGATGAAAAAAAAATAGAATGCGAACATTTATTTTTTAGTTCTTTTCCATGTTTATTACCTTCAAAACCTTTTAAATGGGAATGTGATAAATTTTTAGAGTTCACAAAAGGATTATTAAAAAAAGTAAATATTGATTTTTATGATAAAATATATATAAGCCGTAAAAAAGTAAAAACTAGAAATATTTTAAATGAAAAAGAAATGATTGATATACTTGAGGCATTAGGATATAAAGTTATTTATCCTGAAGACTATTCTATAGCAGAACAATTTTGCCATTTTAATAAAGCTGAAAAAATAATATCTGTTTTAGGAAGCGGTTTGACTAATATTGTATGTTGCAGTGATAAAACTTCTGTTCTTGGTATAGTAACTAGTATTAGATATGAAGATACTTATAGATATATATGTGATACAATAGGAATGAAATATTTTGAATATATATAGGATAATCCTAATAATATTCGTTATTTCTTCAATATAAAGGATAGAGATAAATATAATTTTTATATAGATTTAAATAAATTCAAAAAAGTATTAGAAGACTTTGAAAAGAATTAATAATTATTTTGTAAAACCTTTAGTTTCTTCAAAAAGTTCTATATAATTTTTGATGCCTTTAGCAGCAGCTTTCACCATTTTTATTCTTGTTTCTTTTGTGCTTAAAAATTTGGCATCATCAGGATTGGTAATAAAACCTGTTTCTATAAGTACAGCTGGCATTATCGAGCCTTTCAAAACATAAAATAAAGCATTCTGTACAGGTATAGGTCTTTTTACCACTCCATCAACTTTAAATACTTCTTCAGCGATAGATTCAGCTAATAATCTGCTTTCTTTCTGATACTGTTCTATAAGCATATAATTATGTGTAAGCTGAGAAGAATCTTTTTCATATTGTGAAGTATCTATTTTATTGAATTTTACTAAAGCTTCATTTTCAAACATTGATACGGCTCTTGCATATTCACTTGATTCCTGAGCACTTACGAAATACACTTCAAAACCTCTAGCTCTAGGACTAAATGAAGCATTAGCATGAATACTTATAAATAATGCATTTTTGGATTTATCAGTATTTATTTTTGCAGTTTCATTTGCTATTTTAAAACGTTCTTCAAGTGTAGGATATGTATCTCCCGTTCTTGTTAAAACTATTTTTACATTAGGAAGTATTTCTTCAAGTTCTTTTTTTAATTCCAATGAAAAAGGAAGAACTATATTTTTTTCAAATATTTTATCTACGCCTATAGTTCCTGGATCTTTACCACCATGTCCTGGATCTATTATTATTGTGGATATAGTTTTTTCATTGAATTTATTAACAGCAGGATTAAAAGCATTTTTCAAATCTTCTAATTTTATATTAAGATTATTTAATTTAACCTTATCATTATTCTGACTGTATAATAAAAAGTATGTACTAAATAATAGAATTAATACAACAATAAAAAATAATGTTATTCTTCGTTTTCTTTTATTTCCTCTGAATAACCGCATTCTTCCTTGATACAAACTTTAAACAATCCTTTGTTTTTAATATTCTTTTCAACCATAAGTCCGTTGCATTTAGGACAAGGTTCCTGTATAGGCTTATCCCAGCTTACAAAATCGCATTTAGGATAATTGGAACATCCGTAGAATTCTCTTCCTCTCTTTGAACGCTTCAATGTGATATCTCCGCCACATTTAGGGCATACACCAAAAGATATTCCTTTAGTGTTTTTACATTCAGGAAATCCTGAACAAGCAATGAAATATCCATATCTTCCAAACCTTTTAATCATTTTCTTACCACATTTCTCACATACAAAATCAGTTTCTTCATTGAAAAAGTCTTTCATATTGTTTATATTTTCAGTAGCTGTTTTCAATGTATCCAAAAAATGAGGATAGAATTCTTTTAATATGTTATTCCATTCTATATTATCGTCTTCTATTTTATCAAGTTTACTTTCCATGTCGGCTGTGAAGTTAATATTTACGAGTTCTGGGAAATTTTCGCTAATAAGTTCATTAACTAGCTTTCCTAATTCTGTAGGTACTAACTGTTTTCCTTTTCTCTGTACATAATGCCTTGATATTATTGTTTTGATAGTTGGGGCATAAGTAGAAGGTCTGCCTATACCTGATTCTTCTAGTATTTTTACCAATGAAGCATCTGTATATCTTGGCGGAGGTGTTGTAAAATGCTGCTGAGGATTATTTTCAACAAATTCACAAACATCATCTTTCGATAAATTAGGCATTTTAGAGGCTTTTTCCTTATCTTCTTTATCTATTGTAAGAACCTTCATAAATCCGTCAAATTCTATTTTTGAAGAAGAAAGAGAGAATTCGCAATCTCCTGCCGATATTATAGCCCTTGTATTTTTCATTTTCGCAGGAAGCATCTGAGAAGATACAAATCTCTCCCATATAAGTTTATACAGTTTATATTGATCTGTTTTTAAATATTCTTTAATGCTGTCTGGAGTTAAAAATACATTAGTAGGTCTTATAGCTTCGTGAGCGTCCTGAGCATTCTTTTTTACCGAATAAGTAGGAGGCTCTGAAGGAAGATAGTTATTTCCATACTCTTTACCTATAAACTCTCTAGCTTGTTCCTGAGCCACAGGAGATATTCTTACACTATCGGTACGCATATAAGTTATTAATCCTGTTGCTTCTCCTGCTATATCAATACCTTCATAAAGCGACTGAGCTACCTGCATAGTTTTTGAAGCACTGTATCCTAATGCACTGCTTGCAGCCTGCTGAAGTTTACTTGTAGTATATGGAGCTGTAGGGTTTCTTAATCTGTCTTTTACTTCTATGCTTGAAACAGTATAAGTTTTATCTTTAAGATGTTCCATTATATCTTCAACATCTTGTTTAGTTTTTAAATCAGGTTTTTCGCCTTTATATTTTTGAAGTTCTGCCAAAAACTCTTTATTTTTATGCTTTAAAAATACTCCGAAAGTCCAATACTCAACAGGTACAAAAGTTTCAATTTCATCTTCTCTGTTACATATGATAAGCAAAGCAACATTCTGTACTCTTCCAGCAGAAAGTCCTCTCTTTATTTTATCCCAAAGTAACGGACTTAAATTATAACCTATAAGCCTGTCTAATACTCTTCTCGCCTTTTGAGCATTAACTTTTGAAATATCTATATCTCTAGGCTGATCAATAGCTTCTTTTAATGCATCTTTTGTTATTTCATGAAAAACTATTCTCTTTATAGGTACTGCAGAATTAACTCCTCTGATTTTATTTCCTATATGCCAAGCAATACTTTCACCCTCACGGTCATCGTCCGCAGCAAGAAGTACTTCTTCTGCCTTTTTAGCTTCTTTTTTCAAATTATTCAATATTTTGGCTCTTCCTCTTATAGTGATATATTCAGGTTCAAAGCCATGATCAACATCTATAGCCAGTCTGCTTCTAGGTAAATCTATCAAATGCCCCATTGAGGACATTACTAAATAATCATAGCCTAAATATCTGTTAATTGTTTTTGCTTTTGCAGGAGACTCCACTATAACAAGTTTTTTCTTTTTTGATTCTTTTTTAGTCTTTTTGCTTTCTGTTTTTTTTACTTTTTCTTCTGTTGTATTAGGCATAGTTAAATCTCCTTTAATATCTAAAAGTTATATATAATATTTTCTATTTTTCTATAGTATAATATTTTCCTGATAATTGCTTTATAATACCTTTTATCTCCAATTGCATTAATATGGAAGCGGCTGACTGCACTTTCATATTGCTTTCTTCTGCAATTTCATCAATATGTATTTTATCTGATTGTTTTATTATATCATAAAGTGATTTTTCATCTTCTTCTAAATTTAATTCTGTATCATTTTTTTTATTTTTATTAATCTTTCTATCTTTTTTAGTTATTTCTACTGCATTATTATTTTTTATTTCCTGAGTATTTTTAGCATCCTTTTTTGGTATTTCTAATGCTTTTGAATTTTTTACTCCTATATCTCCGCCTTCAAAATATTTCAATTTCATTTTAGTATAATCATCATCATTAGAAAATATAGAATCAAAATCCTCTAATATATCCATAAAATTATAAGCTATTTTAGCACCGTCTTTATATAATTTATGATTTCCAAAATAACAGCTTTTTTTCTCATCATAAGGAGCAATATAAACATCTCTTCCTTGATTAAGTGCATAATCAACCGTTATTAAGGCTCCAGATTTGCTTGCTGCCTCTACCATAACAACAGCATATGAAAGTCCTGATATAATTCTATTTCTTCTAGGGAAATTCATTCTATCTGGTTTTCTTCCTATTTCAAATTCACTTACTATAATACCTTTTTCTGATAATTTATTGTATATTTGTAAGTTTTCAGAAGGATAAACATTATCAATACCATTTCCCAAAACAGCTGTCGTATTTATATTAGAAGATATAGCACCAAAATGTGCTTCTCTATCAACTCCTTTAGCCATTCCTGATACAACAGTTATATTCATAGATGATAATTTACTAGCTAGTTCAAAAGAATATTTACGGCTTTCATTTGTAGGCTCTCTTGTACCAACTATAGCTATAGCATTCCTTCTTAACTTTTTTAAATCTCCCTTATAATAAAGTATATATGGAGGATTATCTATTTGCTTCAAATTAAATGGATATTCCTCATCAAATAAACTAAGTATTCCTATACCGTAATCATTTGATTTTTCTACTATTGTTTGAGCTTTATCCAATATTTCATTTTTATTGAAATTTCCTATTTGAGATTTGAATTTTTTTTCTAATAATTCCTTTATATTTTCTTCATTATCCTCAAAAATATTTTCTATTGATTCATAATGATTAATAAGCTGGGATATTCTTTTATCTCCTACTTTATCAATTTGATTCAAAGCTATCAAATAAGTTTTTATACTGTAATTTTTACTCAATTTTGCTGTCCTATAATTTGATTAATATTATTCAAAACAGTTTGTTTTATACTATTTTCAACAGGCATATTTAGTATTTTTCTATATGCTGCCACTGCTTCTTTATAATTTCCTCTACTATATTGTATTCTAGCCAATAAAAATAAATAATCTACATTGTCTGGGCTTATTTCAACAGCCTTTTTTATATTCTCAAACGCTTCATCATAATTTTCCTGCTGCAATCCTTTTAACGATGCTAAAGCTGCATAGTAATTTGCATTATTAGGATCTTTACTTATTGCAAATGTTATATTATTTTCTGCTCTTTGCATAAAATTACTTTTTTTCTCAAAAGTATCTGCACTCTCTACCAAATTCACATAAGATATTCCAAGTCCGTATCTTAAATAAGGACTGTTTGGGAGTATTTTTAATGCTTCTGAAAAATATTTAGCAGAATATACATATTGCTGTTTTACTAAACTTCTCTCTGCTAATACCCTATAAACTGCGGCAAGTCTGTCCTGAGCATATACTTTCTGATTTATAATATCATTATATGTAGAAGTTATTTCAAGCAAAGCTTTATCATCATCTTCATTTTTGCCTTTTTCATATAAATTATAAGCTCTATTTAAATTAAATCTATTTCTAAACACTTGTTTATTACAGGACATAACAGATAAAAAACAAATTATTAATATAATATATTTAAAAATTTCTTTCATTTAATTTTCCTCTTTAATTATAATATATAATAAATAGAAAAAGTAAAGAAAATTATTAATATAATAGTACATAATTATTAAAAATATAGTATCATAATATGAAAATATACTATATTTTGTATTGTAAACTTATTTTAATCTATTTTTTTATTGATAATTATTATCAAAAAAGGTATTATTTAAGGAATATAATATCCGTTTTTATTTTATTTTTATCTATATTTTTAAATACTTCTTCAAACATATATTTATAATTATTTAATTGATACTGATATTTATTTATATTATATTCACTTTTTTTTGAAGTTTTATAATCTAAAATATAATATTCATTATTTTTATTTTTTGTTATAATATCAATTTTTCCAGTTATCATTTTTTCTCCGTCATAATGCTGAAAAGTATGCTCTCTTGAAACTATTTCTTCATCGCCTTGTAATATATTCTGTATATGTTCATTTTTAAATAGTTTTTCAAATGCTGTATTTAAACTTTCTGTTAATTGTTCTCTATTATAATGATTATTGCTTTTTAAAATATATGATTTTATTTTTTCTAAATATTTTTCTTTTTCTTTTTTGTATTTATTAAAGTCAAAGTATTCAAGCATTTTATGTATTATTATTCCTATATCTTTATAGGATATAAACTCTATATCTTCACTGTATTCGTTATTTTCTGTATTATTTATATCATTTTCAAGTTTTGATATTTTTCTATTGAGAAGATCCGATATATTAACATAATTTCTATTTGATAAATTTGATTTATTCAAAGAAGGATTAATATTTTCTATTACTTTATTTAGATTTTCTTTTTTATTTTCCTTATTAAGTGCATTTATTTTTTGTTTTATGATTTCAGTATCATTTTTATTTATTTCTTCTTCAGGTTTAATTGAAATACCATATAAATATGCATCTATAAATTTATTTTCTATATTATTAATTTTAATTAGTCCTTTTGTATCTTCACTTATAATATCAGATTTATAATTTTTTATTGTGTTTCCAAAATATGTATTTATATATGCTCTGTATGTATCTCCTTTTAGATGCTCTCCTGAAAGTATTAAATTATTAGAGGCACGGGTAAGGGCAACATACAATAATCTTTTCTTTTCTGAAATTTCTCTTTTTTTATTTGCTTCTGCATTTGATTTTGAGAAATCTATAGTATAATATCTATTTTTGACAGGAAGTCTTATAAAAGATGAATCCTCTATAAAATCAAAATCAGATAAATATGATTTTATTTGATTACCCATTCCAGCAGCAAATACATTATTAAATTCTAATCCTTTAGATTTATGTATAGTCATTATTTTTACAGATTCTACTGATAATTTAGGTATTGCAGAATAGGCTTCATTATCATTTGCATTTTTTAAATTAAGTACAAAGTCATATATATTATTTCCTGTTTGATTTTCAAAATCATTTGCTATAGTTTTTAATTTTTCTATATTGGCATATGAAATTTCTGCATCATTCATAGTCATTAAATAATTATAGAAATTGGTATCAATGCATATAGTTTCTATTATATTAGATGCATTCATCATAGGTATTTTGCTTTCTATGCTATTTAATATTTCTTTTGCTTTTATTAATTGATTATAATAGCTTTTAGATTTTGCTATATTTTCTATATCTTTATAATTATCTTCGCTGTATTTCATTTTAGGAAAATAATCTTTTATATCCAAGCCTTTTATATGCAAACTGAATAAAAAGTCAGATAAATTATTAATATCAATATCAAATAATTCGCTTCTTAAAAGTTCAGGAAGTTTTGCATGATCTCTTAATATTAAATATTCTAAAAATGTTTTTATTAATACAATTTCTTCTCTTAAATAAAATTTATTACCGCCGTCTATATAGTATGGTATTTTATAATCGGATAGTGCTTTCAAATATTTGTCTAATCTATTAAATGTCTGAAGAAGTATCACTGTATTTTTATAATCATTGCTGTAATTATTTTTTATATATTCAGCTATCGCATAAGCTTCCAATTCTGCTTTATCATCAGCATATAAATGAATACTTTCATCTTCTATATTATTATTAAATATTAATATAGATGCTGATTTATTATTAGTTTTTTTATTATAATCTAAATCATCTTCATCTTTATAATTAATATCATCATCAATAAATACCGTGCTTTTAAAAAAATCATTAAAGAAATCTATCAGCATAGAATTGCTTCTATAATTGTCTTTTAAATATCTAACATAATCTATGAAATTTTTTTGAATATCTGTAAATGCATATAAATTAGCATTTCTAAATCTGTATATTGACTGTTTTCTATCACCTACTATCATTAATTTTTTATCAGTTTTCGTATTATCTTTAATATCTCTATGACCGAATACTATTAAATTGATGAAGTCAAATTGAAGAATACTTGTATCCTGTGCCTCATCTAATATTAATGTGGATATATTATCTCTAATCTCTTTTGATATATTATCATTTTCTAATGCTTCTATTGCCTTATACATCATATCTTCATGAGAGTATATTCCTATATTTGATTTTACTTTTTCTATATGATTATAAGTTTCTCTTATAAAATTGATAACTGCCTTATAATTTTCTTCATTGTACAGTATATTAACATAATTAAGCATATCATTAGAGAATATTTTTAAATCATCTAATAATGCTGTAAACTCATCATGTTTTGTATTACCCAAACTGGCACCACATATTCCAGATAATGCTATTCTTATATGCTCATAATCTTCTGCTTTTAATTCTTTTATTTTTTCTTTGTTTTTTATTAAATTAATTTTTTGCAGAAGAACAGATATTTTATTTTTGCATTTAGTTATATATGAACCGCTTTTTAAATTATCGTTTATAAGTTCTATACTGTGATTGTATATATTATTGTAAGTATCATTATATTTTTTATTATCTATTTCTATGAATCCCAATGCACTTTTTTCAAATTCATCTATATTTTCAAGTCTTGGTTTTATTTTTAATAGAAAATGCAGTATTTTTTGTGCAAATTGATTTTTAGTTTCTTCTGTAGATATTCTATATAAAGTTCTTATAGTTTTTGTATATTCAGGTTTTCTTAAAACATTTAAAATTTCGCTTTTTAATGTTTCCTGAATATCTATGCTGTCTTCTAGTATTGATATATTAGGCGGTATAGATAGATGCATTGCATTTTCCATTGCTATTGAATTGGCAAATGCATTTATAGTTGAAATTTTGGCACTTGTGAGAATATCTCTATAAACATTCTGCCAGTATTTTTTTTCTTTTAAAAGTTTTTCACTATTTGTTTGTTTGATTTCATCTATTTTATTTCTTACTTTAGACCTTATTCTAAAAAGCATTTCATTAGCAGCTGCCTTGGTGAAAGTAATAACTACTATATTTGATACTTTTTCTCTATTTTCTAATAATCTTAAATATATTTCAGTTATAGTACTTGTTTTACCTGTACCTGCAGATGCATTAACGAAGCATAAGCCATTATCTTCAAAGCATTTTATTATATCTTTCTGTTTTTCATTTAAATTGAACATAATACTTTTATAATAACATGAATATATAATAATTCAAATTAAAATGCTTGAAAAATATATTATATATATTATTATAGAAACTTGGTTAATATCATTATTATTTTGGAGATTTTATGAATAAAAATAATATAGGCTATGTTTTTTTTATAGCTTTTATATTTTTGTCTATATTTATAATGTATAAATTGTTAAAACCATTCGGCATGATAATATTTTTTGCCGTTGTTTTTTATGTGGTATTAAATCCTCTTTTTATAAAAGCTATGGGTAAAAGCTATAGAAAAACTGATAAGCTTTCAATGATAAAAAAAAATACTTTAGCTTTACTATTTTCTTTGATATCTTTAATAATATTTTTGGTTCCTACAAGCATACTGGCTTATACTATAATAGTTCAGCTTATAGATATATCTAATATTGGTATTAAGTACTTCATGAATCTTGATGTTAATGAGGTTATAAATAATTCTAATATAAATAATTTTCTTAAATCTCTGCCTATAGATGTTTCTATGGGAACTATATTAAGAAGGATACAGGAGTCTTCACTTTCAAATTTGACTTTTATAAGTTCATATTTAACTCAGAATGTAGCAGGTTTTTTAAAAAGTACAGGAAGTTTTGTTAGTTCATTTATATTTATGATGTTTTCTTTATTCTTTTTCTTTATCGACGGAGAGTATTTAATAGCACAGGTTAGAACATTGGTGCCTATAGAAGAGAAATATTTAGACAGAATGATTAAGCAGGTTTCTGAAGGTATAAAGGGTATTGTTTTCGGAAATTTGTTCACAGGTATATTTCAGGGGGGCTGTGCTTTTATAGTGTATACTGTATTCGGAGTTACTAATTCATTTACTTTTGCCTTTCTTACTATAATAGCTTCTTTTATGCCTATAATAGGTACCACTATAATATGGATTCCTTTGGGTATATTGTTTATAATTAACGGAGAAATAGTTAGGGCTATAATATTTATTGTATGCTCTTGGTTCTTTATTACTATACCTGATAATTTTGTGCGTCCTTTGCTTCTTGGAAATAGAATAGAGCTTCATCCATTATTTATTTTCTTTTCTATACTTGGAGGCGTATTATTTTTCGGACTTTCTGGAATAATATTGGGTCCTTTGAGTTTTATACTATTCTTTGAAATTATGAAAATATATAATGAAGAGCGTTTGCTTGGAGATAAAAAATATAGAATTTCAAAAAAGAGAAGATTATCGAGAAATAAGCAGTAAATTGAAGAGTTTTTATCTATGGTAAATATGACAAAAATATTGATTATAGGAATGAATTACATAGGGGATACCATATTCATTACTCCACTTATAAGAGCATTAAAAAAACATTATAATGATTGTACTATAGATGTTGTAAATGGTGCTAGAGGAATAGATATATTAAAGGAAAATCCGTATATAAATAATATAATAGTTAGAGATGATAAAGTATCAGAATATATAAAAAATCAAAATTATGATATAGGCATTACTGCAACAACTGCATTTTATGGAGCTTCACTTTTGTATAATGCTAAAATACCTATAAGGGCTGGAGTAAATAGTGAATGCAGAGGATTTTTACTTAATAAAAAAACTTCTTGGAAAAAACATAAAAGACATATAGTTGATACTATTCTTTCTGTATTAAAGCCTATGAATATACAGTCAGACGGAATAAATACAGAAATTTTTTTAAGCGAAAAAGAAAATGAATTCGGTATTAATAAAATAAAAGATTATAAAAATGCTTTACTTGTTCATGGAGGAGCTACAAGAATAAGTAAGAGATATGGTATAGATAATTTTTCTAAACTTATAGATATGTTTTATAAAGAAAAACAAGTTCCTATAATATTGATAGGCTCTAAAGATGATACGGAATTCTCTGATGAGATGAAAAAAAGATTAGGAAATATAATAGCCGATGATTTTACTGCTAAATTAAATATTAGAGAACTCATATCTGTAATAAAACATTCTTATGCATTAATCGGAGGCGATAGTGCACCTTTACATATAGCAAATGCTTGCGGTATATATTCTATAGGTATATTCGGAGATACTCTGCCTTATATTTACGGGACTAGGGGAGATAAAGCTATTAATATAGAGGCTAGAAAAAAATATTGTACGGCATTAAAAAGTTTTCATTGCGAGTATATAAAAAGAGGATGCAAAACTATTGATTGTTTAAATAAATTTAGACCTAAAGAAATACTTCCTTCTCTTTTATCCGTTTATAATAATTTTAATTGATATTTATAATTTTTATAAATTCAAAAATTTTAATTATGATTTGCTGTTTTGAAATGTTATTTAATACTGTTATACCTTTATCATCATTACATCTTTTAATTTGAATTTGCCTAATAGTTTTGAATATTTATCTCCTATTATTTATTATAGGAAAATATTATACTGATTATATAAAATAATATAATAATGCCTTTAGCACTACAAATACATCATATCGTATACAATGGTTATCATATTGGCATTTTCTTTTATGATTTGAAAAAAGAATTTTATGAATTCAATTCATTATCTTAAATTCTTTATTGAAAAAATATAACTTTAATTATATTATATATGTTATATAATAAAAAAATAGTTTTAATAAAAAATAAATGTTTTATAAAGCTTATAAGATACTGATATTATGAAAATTACATGATTTTGTTATTGTATAAATACTAAATTTTTATAATTAATTGAGGTTGATGATAATATGAAATGTTTGTTGAATAAATTCTATATATTTATATTTTTATCTATATTTTTTATATCCTGTGCTACAACTTACAAAAGTACATCAAGCAAAGGTGTATATGTTGGAGAAGAAACAGGAGAAATTGGAATAGTTAATAATTGGAAAAATCCTGATTTTAAAGGCGGTAAAACTACAAAAATAACTGCTGAAGGATATGCTTCTGCTGATGGAAGGGGTGAGGCAGATGCTATAGAGAGAGCCATTGAAAGTGCTAAAAGGAATGCAGTAGAACAGGCAGTGGGTTCTATAGTTCAAGGTAGTACTTTGGTTGAAAATAATAGGCTTATTAGCTCCAAAATATATGATAATACAACAGGATATATATCTTCGTATAGAGTGATTAATATAGCTAAATCAGGCTCTGTTTGGTATTCTAAAATAGAAGCTACAGTTGGTGTAGATATGATACAAGATAATCTTCAGGCTATGGGTATATTATTGGATAGAAAGAATATGCCTATTATAGTTGTTCTTGTTACAGATGAAACTGGAGAGCTTAGTGAATCTTTTAATGTAGAATTAGAAAAGAATATGAGTGAAAAAGGATTCAAATTTGTAAGTGCTTCATCATTAAAAAGCGTAATGAGAAGAGAAAATATCTCTTATGAAGATACAGTTGGATCCCGTTCATCAGATGCCGTTAAAAAAATAGCTGCTGCTACAGGGGCACAAATAGCAATAATAGGTAAGGCTAATGCTTCATTTTTTACCACTATACAAGGCACTGCTATGAAAAGTTATAGAAGCGATGTTGCAATTACAGCAATTAATATATCGGATTATACAACTATAGCAAGAGCTACTCATCAGGCTGGAGGTGTTGGAGGAAGCGACAGAGATGCACATTCTATAGCTTTGGTTAAATCGGCAGATTATGTATCTGATGATTTTGTTAATCAAATAGTAAAAAAATGGCAGAATGAAGTTCAAAATGGTACTGAATATACTATATATGTTAATGGGCTTAATTTTGATGAAGCTATAGGTTTTGAAGATGCTTTGAAAAAAAATATAAGCGGTTTGAAAAGTATTTATAATAGGGGAGTTTCAGGAGAATCTTCTAGGTATGTTGTAACTTATGTAGGGAGTAGCAGAGATTTAGCAGTTGATATCAATTCAAAAGCTGGAAATATGGGATATCAGATAATAATAAGAAGTTTTGATGATAAAACTATTACTTTAAAAGCTAGTAAAAGGTGATTTTATATGAAAGAGAAATTAGTAGTACATACTTGCTGTGCGGTTTGTATGAGTTATCCCCGTACTATACTTGAAGATTATGATACAGTATTTTATTTTTATAATCCTAATATATATCCTATCTCTGAATATGAGAGGCGAAGAGATGAATTTGTTAATTATGCAAAAGAATTGGGTATAAAAACTTATATAGATGAAAGTGATAATGATAAAAAAAATTGGTATTATGATATAAAGGGTTTTGAAAATGAGCCTGAAAAAGGTACAAGATGCAATATTTGTTTTAAGCATAGAATGAGAAAAGCTTTTGAATATGCTTCTAGTATTAATGCAGGATATGTAGCTACTGTTATGACTGTAAGCCCTCATAAAAATAGTAAGGTTATTGAGATAATAGGCAATAGTTTATCTGATGAATATAAAAAAATAAAATATTTGCATTTTGATTTTAAGAAAAAAGAAGGGTTTAAAAAAACTAATATAATAGCTAATGAAGTTGGACTTTATAGGCAGAATTATTGCGGATGTGAATTTAGTATAAGATAATATTTTATTTATTTTTTTCACTGTCTTTTATTATATCATTTAGATGATCTATCATATTTCCTATGAAATCTAATTTATTTTCTTCAAATTTTTTAAGTTTTTCTGATATTGCAAATATTTTTTCTTCGGAAGTTTTTAAATTGTATGGTTTCATATTTAATAATATATCTGGAGAAGTTTCTAAAGCTTTACAAATTTTGTTTAAATTTTTAATAGAGATGTTTCTGTTTCCAACTTCCACTCCTTGTAAATATTTACCTGAAAGTGAAGATTTCTCAGCTAATTCATCTATAGTCATTTTTTTACTTTTTCTTAATTCTCTTATATTTTGTCCTAAATTTTTTAATACTACTTCTGTTTCCATCATAAAAAACTCCATTTATACTTATGTCTAGTTATTTATGATATATAAAAATTTTATTTAAAAAAACAATTTATAATTTGATTATTAGTGAAAAAATTATATTTTTGGTATTTTATAATAGGTGTATTAGATTTGATTTTATATATAAAAAAGCTGCTAATATTAACTATCAGCAGCTGAAAAAAAAAATTTAATTAAGCATAAGTACTTAATTTTTCACCTACACCAGGTCTTATAGGTGCAGATACACCTTGAGGCTGAACACTTGACATTATTTTGTCAACAGCTTGAGCCTGCATATCTGATGTTTTTCTAATCATACTTAAAGAAATATCTTGTTTAAGCATTGC
>NZ_JARHYI010000133.1 GCF_029258575.1 Brachyspira sp.
AAACATTTTCATTTATTTATTAAAGAATGTCAATTTCGCTTTAATACTCCAAAAGTTGAAAAACAATTAGAAATAGTATATAATTTAGCAAAGAAGGAGCTTTTTTAGTTATCTAGGACAGCCCCTAATATTTTATAATTGAAAATTTAATTATTCTAATTTAGAATGCGAAAAATAATAATACATACAGAGGGTAAAAACATGAAAAATATTCTTTCCATTATTTATATTTTTCTCTTAATAGTTTCAATAATTTCCTGCGGTAAAAACAAAGAAACAAATAAAACAGCACAAAATACTAATGAACAAATAACTGCTTCATCAGACAATCAAAGTAAACAAATAAATAATCAAAAAGAATTCTTTGATATGAAATATGTTTATAAAGGCATTAGAGTAGATAAAGCTAAATTTGATGAAGAGCTTAAAAATGTAAGAGAAAATAATGAAAAGACAAAAAGAAATTTTGATTTTCTTAATAGAAAATTTGCGAATGATGATGAAAGAAAAAAATATTCTATAGAGTTTATATCAAATGTTAATTATGATCCATTTAGTGAAACATTCAGCAGTTTGGATATGTATAATGAAAATTTTACAGATTATTATGCTGATGAATATTTGTATGTAGAGCAGAATTTAGCATTAAAAAAAGCAAGAGAGGAATTATTAAAATTAAGTAAAAAAGATGCTGATGTTTATTTAGCTTTGTTCTTATCGCATTTTGCTACAGATTCACTTTATTATTTTGAAGAAGAAAAAAAGTATTTAATAGAATGGAAAAAAGCAGGCGGTACTAATATTGCTATGATGATGAGAGAATATGATGATGCGAATGTGTACAGCAATAAAATGAAATTAGTTGATTATATAATAAAATCCCCTAATTCTTTAAGGGCAGAAAAATTAGTCGCTGATGCTTATAACAATGGTTTCTATAGATACATTGTAAAAGATACTGGATATATAGATTTATTTAATGAAAATAATTATTCCTTAACTTCAATTGAATACGAAGGTACAGCTAGAATGTCTTCATTAATGATAATAGAGGAAATAGCTAATACAAATATAATGAACAAATATATCAAAACTTATATAAATAATAGATTAGCTAATGATGATATACAAGACTATTTAGAATATTATCAAAATTATTACAATCCTAATACCGTTTATTGTTATAACGATTTGAACAACCTTAATTTATTTGAGTTTAAAAAGAATACATTTTTAATTGAAAGCACTATGAACGGATTAGTAAATATGCATTATTATAATCCTGAGTTTATGAAAGATAATTTATATGCTTCATTTAAAGAGATAAAAAATTATAATTTCAGACTTGGAGATATAGATAAAGTAAAATCTGCTGAAATTAATTCAATTTCTACAAATGATTTGAAAGATTATACTAAAGGCTCTCAATTTATAGATTCATCTAACTTTGATATAGAACAATATTTATCTTATGTAGCCAGTAAAATGTATTATCCTTTGCATAGTGTATCTTTCTTCTTATGTGATATAAATAATGACGGCAAAGAAGAATTAATGCTTTCAGGAGAATATATAAGTTCTGCAGGAAGAGGCGGTATAGCACATTATACCTTACTTTTAAAAGATAATTTGGAAATAGATTTTGATTCAGAAACAGGACTGCTTATTAATAATCCTGATTTTCAAGTTTTGGAATGTACTCAAAAAATATACACAGAAAATGGCAAAAATAAAATTCTTTTATTGGATACTCTTAATAATAAAGCATGTGATATATTCATTGATAATAATGAAATAAAGAATGCAGAAGTTTTTGATTATATTACATATAGTTATCAGCCTAAATTGGAATGGAAAGGTAATATACTTGACGGAGTACCTGAAGGAGCTTTAAAAACTGATGCCAGCTTTGACATGTCTAAAGCAGAAAATGCATCGGACAAAGCAATAGTATCTGA
The DNA here is from genome assembly GCF_029258575.1 of Brachyspira sp. Classification (GTDB taxonomy): domain Bacteria; phylum Spirochaetota; class Brachyspiria; order Brachyspirales; family Brachyspiraceae; genus Brachyspira. The sequence goes on from NZ_JARHYI010000133.1 coordinate 1,959, forward strand.
CAGAACTTTGAGAGTAGCTGACAAACTTATAAGCGATGCGTATTTCGCTAAGAAAGAAACTTTGGATAAAAAAGGTCAGGAAGAATTATTGGAGCAAAGAAGATCAGAAATAAAAGCTATTCAGGAAGCAAAAGGCGATATAAAAAAAATAGAAACTGAAATGCTTAAGATTTTGAATATACAATAATAAAAAAATTATGAATACCATTATCCTTCTATAATTAATTTTTAGTTATAGAAGGATTTTTTATAAACAAAAAATTTATATATAAAAATAAAATTAGATTAATGAAGATAAATAATTATTAACCGTTAAAAAAGTAAAGAAATATTTTTTTAATAAAATAAATGGTATATAAGAAAATATAATTCCAAATAAACTAGAAAATATAAAAAATATTAATGAGAAAATTATAGAATATATTTAAACAGCTATATTATTTTTCCTCTTTTTATATTACTCTTTTTTGTTTCATTATAATCATTATCTTTTAAATTATAAGTTATAAATATTTCTGATAATATCAATATTGCTTCATCTGAATAATCGTTATGTTCTATTATAAAAACCAATATCCTCGCATGTATCAAATAGCATCTACATAGTTAAATTATTATTTTCTTCTGCAGTGCTTTCTATAGTATCCGTTAACTGATAAAATAATTCATCACAAGTTTTATAATATTTAAGCATAATAATCCAATTTATAATAAAAATTAATTATTTATCTTTTCTAAAACTTCATCTCTATTTTGTTTTGCCTTTTCATAATCAGGAAATATTTCCAAAGCCTTATCATAATCTTTTAAAGCCTCTTCATATAAAGAGATAGTATATTTTATGAAACCTCTATTATTATAAGCATCAGCAGAATTAGGATTTAACTCTATAACCTTATCATAATTTTTAATTGCCTCTTCATAGTTTTTTAAATTATAAAAAGATAATGCCTTATTAAAGTAAGCATCAATATGATTGCTATTCAATTTTAATACTATATCATAATCATCAATAGCTTCCAAATGTTTATTAATATTATTTTTAGCCAATGCCCTATTATAATATGCATCAATATATTGAGGCTCTATACTGATAGAAATATTAAAATCCTCTATAGCTTCTTTATAAAGCCCCAAAGTACTTTTCGAATTTCCTCTATTATTATAGGCATAAAAATACTGTGGAGATAATTCTATAGCTCTGTCAAAATCTTCAATAGATTGCTTATAAAGTCCCAAATTATATTTTGCTGTTCCTCTATTATTATAAGCATCTGTATATTCATCGTATATTTCTAAGGCTTTATTTATATCATCTATAGCTTCATTATACATTCCAAGCCCTATTTTACAAATACCCCTGCCATTATATGCATATGAACTATTAGCATTAGAGATTTCTAAAACTTTATCATAGTAGAAAATAGCTTCTTCATAAAGACCCATACTTCTTTTTATATCGCCTATACCATTATAAGCATGTATCTCTTTATCATCTAATTCTAATACTTTTTGATAATCTTCTATAGATTCAATATATTTGCCAAACATTAATTTTATAAAAGCTCTATCCATATATGCATCAATATTCATGCTATCTAAAATAATAGATTTGTCAATATCTTTAATAGCCTCTTCATAATATCCCAAATTACCTTTGGCAAATCCTCTGTTATCATAAGCCATTGAATGAGTAGGTATTAATTCTATTACCTTATCATAATCTTTAACTGCCTCTTCATAAAAGCCCAAATTGCATTTACAGTCTGCCCTATTATAATAAAGTTCTGCATAGTTTTCATCTATCTCTGTACCTTTGCTGTAATAATTAATTGCCTCTTCATAAAGTCCTAAAGCCTGTTTAGAAATACCTAAATAATTATATATTTCAGAATTATTACTATCCTCTTCTAAAGCTTTAATAAATAATTCTAATGCTCTTTCAAATTTAGTTTCTCTAAATAATTTTAAGCCCTCTTCAAAGTATGACATTTTATCCCCTTATACAATTATAATTCAATTTTGCTAATATAAAATAAAGTATTATTTTGTCAATATATTTTCACATATATTTTTTTATTATGTTATATTTTACTATATAAATAATGAGGAGTATAATGTATGAATGAAGATATAAAATTTATAATCGACTTTTTGAAATGCGATTATGAGATACTTGAAAGCGGACTTGAAGATGATACTAAAATAATGAATTGGTATAAAGAAAATCTTGAGAAAGGTAAAAAGGAAGGATATACTCCTATTATTATAATACCAAGCGAATATCTTACTGAAACTTTAGAATTATTTTTGGAAGATAATAATATTAAAATTGAAGATTCAAGAAAATTAATAAATGAATATATAGAAAAATCCAAAGAAATAGATTATAAAAAATTTCTAAATCAAAACATAGAAGATATCTATGATGATAAAGAATATATTGAAGAGATAAAAAAATCATTTAATACTCCTATAGTAGAAGACTTTGAAGTATTCAATAGTTTTTGTTCATATTATGATTATGAAACTGAAAGAACTGTTGATTTAATATTAGCAAAAATTCCTACTCTTAACCCTTATGAATTGTCATGCTATATACCTATGGGAGGTTTCAATGATTGTCCTAATCCCGAAAGTCAGGCTTCCATTTTTAAATACTGGTATGAAAAATATAATGCCTATCCTGCTGTAGTGAGTTATGATACTTGGGAGCTTTGGTCAGAAAAAAAACCTCAAACTGAAGAAGAAGCCAGAGAACTTGCTAAAGAACATTATTTCTTCTGCATTGATAGAGTGGATCAATACAGAGAAGATTATGATCATGGAAAATTAGCTGCTACATTATTAAAATCAGATATTTGGTATTTCTGGTGGGATTAACTTATTTCTATAATTGACTTTTATATTTATTTAATTTATAATTATTTTCGATTTTGATTTACTGATATGGAGTATGATGATTCGGGAGTAAAATGGAAAAAAACAATATTCAAAATAATAATACGAATGAAAAAATAAATGCAATAAATCATATAAACAGTAAAATAGGCAAAATATTAGAAAATAATTTAATAGCAAATTTAATAATTGTTTTTATAGGTCTTATTGCTTCAACATTCATTACAGGTACTGTTTTGTTTATGAGTAATAGAATTTTTAGATTCCTTGATAATTCATTTATAGATTCAGGTGAGCTTTTTACTTTATTAATTCCATTTTTACATTTATTTTATTTTTTCTCTTTAAGTTTAATATTTTATATAAATAAGAATTTCAATTTAAAAAACATCTTTATAACATTTCTATCAATTGTTTTTATATTTATTGTAGATTTAAGCAGTGGTTTTTTTATAAGAAGTGTTGCTATAGATAATACTGATTTTTTTAAGCAAATATATACTATAAAATATATATTTAATAATATAATATTTTTTATAATATTAGCTTTATCATATAATGGTTTTCAGGTATTGAATTCTAAAAGCATTTCAGAATTCTTTACTTTTTCTGCTGATATATCAATATTTGCAGGATTAATAGCAGGTATAGTATCAACAGTATTTGGAATATTTGCGGCTATAGTTCTATTTTTAATTGCAGATATTTTAAATGGTATAGATCATGATGTAATAAATACATTAGTAATATTATCAATATCATTCTCCATTTCATTATTTCCATTTTTGGTATATACAGTTTATAAAAATATGAAAACTAATATTTCTATATATTTATCAAGAATATTAATGCCTTTTAGTTTATTATTTATATTTATACTTTTGATTCTTCTCTTAATTCCAGATATAAGCCCTTATGATAATAGAGCTAGTTTTATACTTTATAATATTATGCTTACTGTAATTGTATTAAATATGTTCTTTGTAAGAATTGATTATAAATCTAGCATATTTACTAAAGCTTTATATATTGTTCTTCCTTTAATAGCTATTATTTTTGATATATTAGTATTAACTTCTTCTTTCTATAGATTAATAGAATATGGTATAAGCCCAAATAAAATCACATTGATAGGTACAAATTTAGTTATGCTTGGTAATTTAATTTTTATAACATTTTTTAATATCAAGTCTACACTAATAATATTCAAGAAAAATGATAATATTGCAAATATAAAAGAAATCACTATTGGAGATACTAAATCAGTATTTTATATATATGTTTATGGAGTTTGGGCTTTTATAGTCTGTTTTATAATTCCTTTATTTTACTCTCTTTTAAAATAAGGAGTTAATTAACATAATAAATTTATTATAATTCAAACTTAATTTAAGTTCTTTCATAATGAGATTAAAAATTTTAAAAAAACTTGGGTGGGTATGCTTTTATGATATAAGTAAAAAGGCTAAATAAGCTTTTAAATAAAAATTACTACAATAGATATATAGGGTGGGGTTTTAAATAAAACTAAAAAAATAATTATTAGCGATAAACTTCTTACAACTTAATAAGTTATGATATGCTAGTTTACCGCTAAAAAATTATAATTTAATATTACTATCATTAGATATTATTTTTACTTCAGGATTTATGACAATACCTTTCTGATTATAAACTTCTTCTTTTACCTTCTTCATAAGATTCAAAATATCCATTCCAGAAGCATTATTATAATTCACTATAAAATTGGCATGATAAGGTGAAACCATAGCTCCTCCTACCCTAACCCGTCTCATATTAATTGAATCTATAACCTTACCAGCTATCATATTAGTTTCATAATCATTCAAAAATGTACTTCCAGCAGAAGGATATTTAAACTGATTTTTATTTTTTCTGTCTTTATAATATTTATTCATTTCAGGCTTAATCAACTTTTTTGAAGCTTTATTTAATTTGAATCTAATATCTATTATAATATATTTCTTTTCCTGAAAAATACTTTTTTTGTATGCATATTTACAATCATCAATACCAATATGCATATACTCTATATTATCATCAATTATTCCAACACTGTCTATAAACTCAGATACAGAATGCTCATAACATCTTGCATTCATATAAGCAGCTCCGCCTATACTTCCTGGAAGCCCATATAAAAACTCCAAACCAGTAAAAGCATTTTTATAAGCATATTTTACAACATCCATAACATTAGCACCAGAATAAGCTAAAATATTATGGGAAGTATGCTCGGCTCTGGAAAAAAAACCTGTATAAATAATAGGAAACTCTATTACCTTATCTAAAAATAATATATTGCTTCCGCCTCCCAAAATAATATACCTTTTATTATTATCATTAAGATATTTAATCAAATCTATAAAACCATTAATAGTTTCAGGTATATAAAATTCTGAAGCTTTAGCATTAACTCTAAAAGTATTAAATTTCTTGAGTGAAACATTCTTTCTACTTAAAACACCATTCAAAGATTTAACCATTCTAATAATCCAATAAATATTATTTAATTATAATATAATAACAAATTTTATAAAACTTTACAACAAAATTAATTATATTGACTTTTAAGTGTTTTATAATAAAATGTTATAAATAAATATAAAAGGTATAATATTTATGGATATACTAGATACTATCAAATCTGTTAAAGCACATGATAAATATCAGGCAGAACTAATAAAAGATTTACAAAATAGAATAGAAGAATTAAATTCAATAATAGGCAATTTGGATAATTTAAATAATGAATTAGAAAATGAAAATAAAAAATTAAAAAATCTCATAAAATTTTCTATATGTAAATACCCTCCATATATGCTTTCTGATATGATAAAAGAAATTATGAATATAAATATAGGTTCTTCTAAAATAGTAAGAATAGCTGAAGAAAATAAATTATTTGAATATGAATTCTTAGCTTTAAGAATACCAAGAAAAAGAAATACAAATGATAAATTTGCTTCAACAGTTATATTTTCAATTTTGGGAGTAACAAAAATATTAGATATAATAAAAAACTCATTAAATTTATTTGATAAGTATAATGTAAATATAGAAAATGATTTGGATATATCATTGAAACAGCTGAAAGAAGGAAAAACAGTAAAATACTCAATAAAAGATTTAAGAGTTATGGAAAATGAATGATGATATTATTTTCACTAAAAAAGCAGAAGAACATATTTTATTTTTTAAAAAAACAGATAAAGATATCCTTAAAAGAATTAATGATTTAATAGAAAATATATTAAAAACTCCTTATGAAGGAATAGGAAAACCCAAAGAATTAAAGCATAAATATAAAGGCTGCTATTGAAGAAGAATAAATAAAAAACACAGATTAATATATAAAATAGAAAATAATGATCTAATAATTTTATCATGTAAAGGTCATTATGATGATAAATAAAAAAATCTATTTATAATACCATTTAGGATTTTCTGTCAAAGAAGTATTTAAAAACATATCTTTAATATCTGCATTTATACTCCAAGCATTCAAATCCTGATTAAAATTACAAGCATTCTTAAACATACAAATCATAGATTTAACATTAACAACATTCCATTTATATAAAGGCTGATTGAAAGACTCCGCGCCATAGAACATATAACTCATATCAATAACATTGGCAACATTCCAATCATTAATATTTATATTAAAATTCTTTATATTATGAAACATAGATCTCATATCAATAACATTAGAAGTATCCCATTTCTCTATACCTGAAAAATCTGTACGAACATTATAACTTTCATATTCATTATAAGAACCCTCAAAACATGCAAAATTAGGCTTCTCAAAAAGTATAGACATATCTGTTATTAAATAAGTATCAATATCTCCCAAATATATATTATTATTTTCTATCAGACTTCTTAATTCAATTTTATTTTTTGGTTTATACATAATTAATATCCGTAAATTTAATAAAAAAGTTTCTCTTTCTTAATCAATTTTAATTATTTGATTCATTAATATTATTATTGTTTTCAGGAATAGTTTTATACGCATCATTTATTTCATCTGCTTTATTTTCTTTATTATTCTCTATATCTTCAGAATTATTTATTTCATCTTCCGTATTATTTTTAATTTTATGCATAAAACTATCATCTCTTTTAAAAACATAAATCTCTTTGAATTTCATTTCCTGTTTAAGCAAAATCTCTTTTTCTTTAACAAGTTCAAGCATAGCCAAAAAGAATGTAACAAGCTGTCTTTTGGTAACCCCATCTTTAAATAAAGTAACGAATGGAAAGAAAGCTGTTTCTGATAATTTTATTCTTATCATATCAATAGCATTATCTATATGGAAATTAGACATCCCAGAAAGAACAGCTAAATCTGTTTCAGGGACAAACTGAACCTTTGTGAAAGCATATACTAAATCGTAAAGAGTGATATCTTTCCAAGCTATTTCATTATCATCAGCATTCACAGTTTTGAAGAATTTTACTCTCTCCGTATCCTTTCTTTCGAATATAGAATCAGGTATATCCTGAAAGCTATCAAGTTCCTCAGCAGCCATTTTATATCTTTGAAACTCCAGCATCTGTTCTACTATTTCAAATTTAAGTCTATCTGTAAATTTATCATCCTCTATATCATGAGGAAGAAGCATTCTTGATTTATAAAGATGAAACTCAGAAGCTACAACCAAAAAATCTCCTGTAGAATCTAAATTTAAAGCAGCTTGAACTTTAAGATACTCTACAAACTGATCTATTATCTCAAGTATAGAAACTTCATATATACTCTTTTCACTTCTTTTAAGCATATCAAAAAGTATAGACAATGGTCCTTCATAATCTATACTTGATAATGATACTGTAAACTCTTTATAATTTGGCTTATCATTATTTTGCTGTATATTATTTTCTTCTTTTTTATTTTCTATATTATCTTGCATTATATTCTCTATATTTTCTATATTCTATTGCATAATGAATTATAATATATTATAAAAATATAAAAATTCAAG
>NZ_JARHYI010000109.1 GCF_029258575.1 Brachyspira sp.
TCATATAGAATTTTTCCCTCCTATGAGAAGTAAGGAGAAACAGAAATTTAATGCTTCTTCTGAAACAGGAGCTTGGGCACCTTGCAATCCTACAAGTCCTGAAGAGATGGCTTCTCAGCTAAGAACAGCTTATATCAGATATATGGGAATGTAGAATTTGCTTAAATTTACTATCATAATACCGCATAGAATTGGTGAAAATATAGAAAAAACTCTAGAAGGGGTATATCTTTCTAGTTATCCTAAGGAAAATATTGAAATTTTTCAGGCAGAAGGTACCCATCCTACTGTGCAAAGAAATGAATGTATAAAACAATCATGCGGAGATATTGTATATTTTATAGATAATGATTCTATTGTAAATGCTGATAATATAAAAGAAGCTAATAGTATATTTGAAAATGATGAAAGAGTAGCCATAGTCGGAGGTCCTGCTATACATAAGGTTACTTCTTTGATTGAAATGTATATAGATAGATGTATGAGAGCCTATTATGCAGTTGGTCCTATAGCTAATAGATATAGATTTGATAATAGTATGATTAAAGAAGGCAGTGATAGGGATGTTATACTTTGCAATTTATTTGTAAGACGAAATGTATTATTTGAAGCTGGACTTTTTAATGAGAATTTATATCCTAATGAAGAAAATGCTTTGATAGATAAAATACTTTCTCTTGGATATAAATTGATATATGATCCAAAAATAATAGTGCAAAGACCTCCAAGATCGAATTTAGGCTCTTATATAAAAATGCTTCTTAATTATGGTAGAGGCAGATTTGAACAATTATTTAGAGATTTTAATTTCAAGAATTTGATATTTACTATTCCAGCATTATTTTCTGCTTATATTATTTCAACTCCTATGATTGCTGTTTTATATGGTATTACAGGAGTAAACATAATAAAATTTTATTTTCTTCCATTATTAGTTTACATAATAATGACTTTATTCGCGGGTATTTTATACGCTTTTAAAGACAAAGGTATTATATGTAAGATTCGGGGTTTGTTTGTATACCCTTTTATGTTTTTTATTACACACTTCTTTTATGGGCTTGGTTTTTTTTATGGAATAATGAGAATAGTTTCAAAATTCAAGAGAATTGCCAAATTTTCAGTAAAAAAGTACAAATCTTTCGAATAAATTCGTGGTTCTTGATATTTTCATATTGTAAAATTAGTAATATTATATATCTTTTATTTGTTATTTTTATTAGGGTTTATCAAATATGAAGGTTTATAAATATATATTATTTATTTTATTTATATTTTCACTTAATTTGTATTGTATTCCTAGCGTTAGAGTTGATGATAATATTTATTGGGCTAATTCCTATATCAATGATGGAGTAACAGATATAAAAGATATAGTTTTTGAAGATTATTCGATAAATTTAAATGCTATGGGTTTTCCTATGTTAAGTACTTTTCTTAATATTGCCAATATTATACCTATACTTTCATTATTTGAAGATTTGTATGAGTTTATAGGTTATGATAAAAATGTATCAACTAAAGTAGATTATCTGAATTTCTTTAGGACTTTAAAAACTATAGAATGGTATTTTTTAGATAATAAAAATATATCAGCCTCTTTTACCTATTCAAGTTCAATGAATGTTGATTATAATAGTATGATAAGGGATCTGTCTGCATCTTATTCATCTTTTTATATAGATACAAACATATTACTTAGCATTCATTTTTACTTATAATACTAATAGTATAAATTATTTATTAGAAAATATTAAAAAAATGTAATAAATATTTGCAAATTATAATCATTTATGATATATTGTATAGAAAATTATTTTTATAAAGGTAATAGGTGTCAAATACATACGAAATAATTACTCTAGATGGTCCTTCTGGGGCAGGAAAAAGCACTATAGCTAAATTATTAGCTAAGAAATTATCTTTTAAATATTTAGATACAGGTGCTATGTATAGGGCAGTAACCTTGTATATGATAAAACATCATATAGATATAACTAATAATAGTGAAGTCATATCAGCTCTTAATAATTTAAGTGTTAACTTTGATAATGAGGGAAGAATATATCTGGATAATGAAGATGTAACTGAAGATATAAGAAGTATCAAAGTAGTCAATCTAGTTTCTAAAGTTTCCTCCATAAGTGCAGTAAGACAGAATATGGTATCTCTACAAAGAAAAATAGCAGAAGGCGGTAATTATGTTGTAGATGGTAGAGACATAGGAAGTGTGGTATTCCCTAATTCTAAACATAAGTTTTATATGGATGCTTCTTTAGATGAAAGAGCCAAACGAAGATATAATGAAGAATTATCTAAAGGCAAAAATATTTCTTATGAAGAGGTTAGAGAAAGTATAAGAAAAAGAGATGAATTTGATTCAAATAGAGAAGATAGTCCTCTTGTAGTGCCTGAAAATGCTAATATAATAGACACTACCAGTATGACTATTGATGAAGTAGTTGAAAAAATTGCTAATGTGATTTTTAATATAAAGTCTAATTAAATGATTAGATATTTTTAACCTGTTAAAGATACAGGAGGGAGAGGGAACAATGGAAGATAATAACTTATCAAATGAACGTGAAGAATTTCTTAAGGCTTTGGAAAGTAGTGATAATACATCTCTAAGCCGAGGAAAAAACATTAAGGGAAAAGTAGTACAATTTGATGATACAGATGTTTTTATAGATTTTGAATCTAAATCTGAAGGTAAAATAAAGAGAAGCGAATTTGATAAAGAACCTATTGTAGGAGAAGAAATAGAGGCTATTGTTTCAGGTGAAGATGATAAAGGTTATGTTATTTTATCTAAAATTGAAATAGATAAGAGAAAATCTCAAGAGTTAATAGATAATGCTGTGAAAAATAATACTCCAATTTCGGGTATTGTTAAGGAAGCTATAAAAGGTGGATTTAAAGTATCTATAAATGGATCTCAGGCATTTTGTCCTTTTTCTCAAATAGATTTAGCAAAAGGTATTAAAGAAGCTGATTATATCGGTAATGAATATGATTTTAGGATCATTAAGAGAAATTCAAAAGATCTTGTTGTTTCAAGAAGAGTATTATTGGAAGAGACACAGAATGCAGGAATAGAAACTTTCTTAAACGGATTGAAAGAGAATGATATTATTAATGGTAAGGTAAAAAATATAGAAAAATTCGGTGCTTTTATTGAAATTACACCTGGTTTAGATGGTTTTCTTACTATACCTAATATGTCTTGGGATAAGGTTGTTAATCCTAAAGCTATAATTTCCAAAGGCGATGAGAGAATGTTTAAAGTTCTTTCTGTTGATAAGGAAAAGAGAAGAGTTGATTTGGGACTTAAGCAATTAGATGAAGATCCTTGGGGTAAATTTGTTGAGCAGTATAAAAAAGATGATGTTATACAGGGTGAAGTTACTAATGTTAAGAAATTTGGAGCTTTTGTAAAAGTTGCTGATGGAATAGAGGGACTTGTTCATGTTTCTGATTTGAGTTGGAATTCTCATGTTAATAATCCTAACGATTTCGTTAAAAAGGGTGCTTTTTTAGAGTGTAAAATACTTGATATGAATGCTGCTGAAAGAAAACTTACATTAGGCTTGAAACAGGTTAAAGAAAATCCTTGGGATACTGTTGAAAAAGATTTCCCTGTTAAGTCTTCTGTAAAATGTAAAGTAAAAAGAATTATTAAGAATTTTGCCGTATTTGAACTTCCTAATGGTTTGGAAGGTATATGTGATATAATCGATTTTGATTGGAGAAATAATATAGTTAATATGAAAGACTATGTTAAAGAGGGTGAAGATGTTAATATGGTTATCATGTCAATAGACAGAGATAAACAAAGAATCAAATTAAGCTATAAACATACTCAGGAAAGTCCTTGGAGATTGTTTGAAAAGGCTCATCCTCAAGGTTCTATAGTTGATGGTACTGTTAAGGCTATAGTTGATTCTGGTGCTATTGTTTCTTTGGAAGATGATTTGGAAGGATATATGCATATTTCTCAAGTGGAAATTCCTAAAGGAAGTACTTTAGAAGAAGTTGTGAAAGTAGGTGAAGTTTATCCATTTGTGGTAAGAGAAGTTAATCAAAGCAAAAGAAGAATTTCTTTATCTAGAAGAGAGTATATGGAAGCTCAAAATAAGAAAGAAACTCAAAATTATATTTCTAAAGCAGAGCCTACATCTCTAACTTATAATCCTTTTGATAATATTAATAATTAATTTAATTAAATAAAAAATTATGAAAATCCTAGTGCTGCAGGCATTAGGATTTTTTTTTAATTATTATCAAAGATAAATTTAAGAAGTTTATATTATTGACAAATGTATTAATTTTAGTATAATTTTTAGCAATTAATTTTTTATTAGTGGGTTTTAAAATGAAAAGGATTTTGATAATATCTTCAGAATACACAGGTCATGGTCATAAAAGTGTTCATACAGCATTACTTCAAGGCTTTGAATCTAAGTATAAAGAAAAAGTAGAATGTAAAGTTATTAATGGTTTTACACTTGGAGGACCTGATTTAATTGCAGCGGAGAGACTTTATAATACCTGTATAAAATATTTTCCAAAAGTATGGAATAATATATTTAGATTTTCATTTAAAAACAAGAATTTTATTAATAGACATAATTCTATTACAATTAAAAGACGTTTTATCAAAATTATAAAAAATTATAATCCTGATATTATAGTAAATGTTCATCCAATGTTTAGCGGAAGTTTACTTAATGTATTAAAAAAGAAAAATATTAATATAAAGTTTTTTATTATTATTACTGATTTAATAACTATAACTAAATTATGGTTTGATAATAGAGCAGATAAAATTATTAGCCCTTCTATTGAAGCTTCTGAATATATGATTAAAAATGGAGTAGATAGAGATAAAATCATCATCTTTGGACTTCCAGTGAGAGAAGGTTTTTATTCTTTATTTGAAAGTAAAGAATTGATAAGAGAAAATACTAATATTAATGACACATTAAAAATACTTTTACTTAATAATTCTGAAAAAACAAAAAGACTTATTTATATTATAAATGGGCTTTACAGCAGATATAAATGTGAAGTTACTGTTGTGTGTGGAAGAAATAAAAAAACTTATGAAAAATTAAAAGAATTTTTTTCATCAAGAAGCTATAGTCCAAATATTATAGGATATACTCAGGAACTTCCAAAACTATTTCATGAAAATGATATATTAATAACGAGATCAGGACCTACAGCTATAATAGAGGCAGTTAATTGTTTAATACCTGTAGTATCTATGGGGGCTTTACCTGGTCAGGAAGAGGAAAATCCTATATATTTAAATAGAAATGGTTTAGGTTATAATACAAATTCTACAGATGATATATTTAATAAAATAGATTTGCTTATTGAAAATAATAGAGAAAATTTAATAAAAGTTAGAGAAAATCAATTTGATTATTATGGTAGAGATGTAAGAGATAAGATAGTAAAATATATTGTAGATAATATATTGTAACTTATTGACATTAATATATTGTGGATATATAATTAAAAGATGATGAAATTACAGCAAACAGCAATAATGTTTTTATAACTTTACCATTCTTTTTTGTGTTGCATAATTTTTTCTGAATATGTTTTTATGATACTAGATATATTCTATTATAAAAATGATTAAGGAAAAAATTATGAAAAAAATTTTAATAATATCTTCAGAATACACAGGTCATGGTCATAAAAGTGTTCATACAGCCATAATTCAGGGAATTTCAAAATTATATAAAGATGAGATTGATTGTAAAGTGGTGAATGGATTTGAATTGGCAAATAAAAAATTTGAGGTATTAGAAAGGCTTTATAATCCTTGTGTAAAATATTTTCCTGATATGTGGTCAAAGCTTTTTTTGCTTTCAGATAAAAATACTAATTTTTTTAATAAAAATACTTCCAAAAATATAGAAAAAGAATTTATTAAACTTTTAAATTATTACGGTCCTGATTTGATATTAAGTGTGCATCCATTATTTAATGGAAGCGTACTGAATATTTTAGAAAAATATAATATTAAAATAAAATTCTATACTTTAATAACTGATATAATTAGTGTAACCAATATATGGCTTGATAATAGAAGCGATAAAATAATAAGTCCTTCTATAGAAGTTTCAAATTTTATTGCAGAAAACGGCATAGATAAGGAAAAAATTTTAACTTTTGGAATACCTGTTAGAGAAAAATTTTCATCTATTTATTTTAATATTGAGGATTTAAGAAAAAATACAAATTTAAATGGAAAATTAAAAATACTTTTACTTAACAATTCTGAAAAATCTAAGAGAATATATTATATAATAAAAAAGCTGCATGAAAAATATGATTGCGATATTACCGTTGTATGCGGAAGAAACAGGAACTCATATAGAAGAATAAAATACAGATTAAGAGATTATAAAAAAGAAGTGAATTTGATAGGCTATACTAATGAATTATTTAAGTTATTTCAGAATAATGATATTTTAATAACAAGATGCGGTTCATTATCAGTTGCAGAAGCTATTAATTGTATTATTCCTATAATTTCTATGGGGGCTTTACCAGGTCAGGAAGAAGACACTCCTATATATTTAGAAAAAAATGGATTGGGATATAGTACATCTTCAACTAATGATATTTTCTGCAAAATAGATATACTTTTAGAAAATGGAAGAAAAAAACTTCTTGAAATTAGAGAAGCTCAGTTTAATTATTATGGAAGAGATATGAGAGATAAGATAGTAAAATATATCGCTGATGAATTAGTTTATAATAATATTGAAAATAAATAAAATCTTTTTATAATATAGAAAAATATTATAAAGAGGTTATTAAATTGATTACTAATTCAAAGATGAAAGAACTTATTTCGGGTATTGATTTATCATCTATAGATATTAAAAATTATTATTCTGTATTTGAAAGGGAGAATTCCAATAATGAAAAATATTGGACTATAAGTAATGAAACAGACTGCACTATGTGTACAACTTCTCTTATTGGAAAGGAATTAACAGATTTTGAATGGGATAATAATGAAATATATGTTGCAAACAGTAGAGATATAAAACAAGTTCTTAATCTTGCTTTAAAGATGTTTATGTCTTTAAAAAAAATTCTTGAAGAAAATTATTCATATCAGCAATTTGATTTAATATTATCGGTGTCTGATAAAGATGGTGATATTACTCCGAATGCCAATATAAGATTTTATGCTGTTAGAGATAATTATAGAATAATTGATTTAGAAAATATTGAAAATTATAAAATGGAAGCTCTTTTAGTGTACACTATAAATAGTTAAAAAATTAAGTAATGCCAAATGAAAATAAATAAAAAATTATCATACTTTTCATATAAGCATTGATATTTAATAGGAAGAATATTATTAATTTGGGTGGATATTTTATCAAGAGTACTTTTTTCAGGCTATAATATACCAATATAATTATGGCAATATCTAGGGTAGCGTTTTTCTTTTTTAAGTTCTGCTAATATATTATTAGTGCTTAAAAAAGGAAAACAAGAATATTTTTGAAGTTTGGAAGATTTTGATATAAAAATATTAAATGATATTTATAATATTGATATTAATGAGTTTATGAAATTAATTACTTCTATATTATATGATAGATAAATATATTAAAAAGCACTTGAATTTATTTTAGTTAAATGTTAAAATATTCTAACAATGGAAGGTTATAAAATAGACTAATGTGAAAGTTTCATGTTTTCTATTTTCTTAAAATTAATTTAGATAATAGGAGAATCTAAAATGGCTGATAAGACAATATGTTTTTGTATGGCAGTAACTGAGAATCAAATTAGAGATGCTATCAAATCAAAAAATTTGAAAACATTAGAAGAAGTTTCTAATGATACTAAAGCTGGTACAGGCTGCGGTGGATGCCATGTAGCTATACAACAAATCTTAGATGAAATGAATAAATAAATAATTTTTATATTTTTATATCCCAAAATTATTTAATATATTTATATTAATAATTAACTTAGATGGAGGTAGGAACATGTGGGAATATACAGATAAAGTAAAGGATCATTTTATTAATCCTAGAAATGTAGGAGAAATACAAAATCCTGATGCAGAAGCCATGACAGGCAGTATTGTATGCGGAGACGCACTTAAATTAACTTTAAAGATCAATAAGAGTACTGAAGTTATAGAGGATGCTAAATTTCAGACATTCGGATGTGCTTCAGCTATAGCAAGTAGCAGTATTCTTACTGAAATGATTAAAGGTAAAACTCTTGATGAGGCTTCAAAAATTACAAACAGAGATATTGCTTTGGAATTAGGAGGTCTTCCAGAAGAAAAGATGCATTGTTCTGTAATGGGAATGGAAACTTTAGAGAAAGCCATTAACAATTATAGAGGAATCACTACAGAGGAAGATGAGCATGATGAAGGAGCTATCATCTGTAAATGTTTTGGTGTTACTGACACTAAAATAAAAAGAGCTATAAGAGAAAATAATCTTAAAACTGTAGAAGAGGTAATATTCTATACTAAAGCAGGTGGCGGATGTGGAGCTTGTAAAGTTAAACTTGAAGATATTTTAAATGAAGAGTTGGCAGAGATGGAGAGAGAAGCTAATAATGCTCCTATGACTACTGTTCAAAAGATTAAAAAGATTGAAGAGGCTTTGGAAAGAGTTATTAATCCTATGCTTAAATCAGACGGTGGAAGCTGCAGACTTGTAGATGTTGATGGAAATAAGGTTATAATAGAGTTCAAGGGTGCTTGTTCTTCTTGTGCTTCTTCTAAAAATACTTTAAAGGGCTTTGTTGAACCTAAGATAAAAGAACTTGTATCCCCTGAATTAGAAGTTATAGGTGCTTGATGGGGGATATATATGTCAGATAAAAAAATAATTTATATGGATAATAATGCCACTACTAGAATTTATGAAGAGGTATTGGAGGCTATGTTGCCTTATTTTAAAGATCAATACTTCAATCCTTCTAGTATGTACTCTCCTGCAGGAGTTGTTCATAAGGATATGGAACATGCTAGAGAACAGGTCGCTGATTTTTTAGGGTGTGAGCCTATTGAAGTTTGTTTTGTTTCTTGCGGAAGTGAAGGTGATAATATGGCTATAAGAG
The DNA here is from genome assembly GCF_029258575.1 of Brachyspira sp. GTDB lineage: Bacteria > Spirochaetota > Brachyspiria > Brachyspirales > Brachyspiraceae > Brachyspira. The sequence goes on from NZ_JARHYI010000109.1 coordinate 9,133, forward strand.
GAACTATAGAAGCGTATCCTACTAAAAATCATATTATAACTACAAAAGTTGAACATCCTGCTGTTATAGAAACATGCAAGGTTTTAGAACGTTATGGATATAGAGTAACTTATCTTGCTGTAGATAATGATGGTAATATAAATATTAATGAGTTAAAAAGTGCCATTAATGAAAATACGGCTATTGTTTCTATAATGTATGCTAATAATGAAACAGGAGTGATTTATCCTATAAGAGAAATAGGGCAGATAGTTAAAAATGCAGGTGCTGTATTTCATGTTGATGCTGTACAGGCTGCAGGCAAATTACCTCTTAATATGAAAGATGAGCCTTATATCGATATGCTTACAATAGCAGGGCATAAAATACATGCCCCTAAAGGAATAGGTGTTTTGTATATAAAAAATGGTACAAAGTTAAGAACCGTTCAAACTGGAGGGCATCAAGAAAGAGGAAGAAGAGCTGGTACTGAGAATGTGCCTTATATTATAGGGTTGGGTAAAGCTGCATCTATGGTAAAAGCAGAACTTCCTAAATTTATGGAGCATACTGCTAAACTTAGAGATACTTTAGAAACTGAAGTGTTAAAAAGAATCACCGATGTAAAAATCAATGGTAAGGGGGCTAATAGAGTAAGTAATACTGCTAATATTAGCTTTAAAAATATAGAAGGCGAGGCAATACTTCTTTTATTAGATGGATACGGTATATGTACATCTAGTGGAAGTGCATGTTCATCTGGTACATTAGAACCTTCCCCTGTACTTCAAGCTATGGGAGTCCCTTTTGAATATGCTCATAGTTCTACTAGATTTTCTTTATCATTAGATAATACTATGGAAGAAATAATGTATGCCGCTGATGCTATAGAAAAGATTGTATCAAGACTAAGAGATATATCTCCTTATAGAAATTAAAATTAATATTGAAATTTATTATAGAGCCTGTCGTATTATTATGACGGGCTTTTTTATAATTAATATGTAATAATATAAACTGTATAAAATTAAAAACTATTGAAGGTTTAGCATATTTAAGAAATTTAATAGTTCATTATATACTTCCTACTATGACTATTTTTGATTATTTTTTTTAAAAGAAAGGCATTTATAAAGTTATAGATCCTTTACTTTGGCTTTTACTTCCTATTATATATTTTGATTTTGTTGTTATAAGGCTAGGGTAGTAAGTCCTTTTTCAGATGGAAGTTATTACCCTTGCTTTTTTATTGATATAGATAAATACGGACTTAAAACTGTTTTAAGAAATTCTTTTTTTATAGTTTTGTTTTTTGCTTTCTTAGGATATATAGAATATTTTATTGACATATTTTTTAATAAAGTATTTAGTAAATATAGTAAATAATTTTACTTTTATTTATTGTTATATAAATATAATAAATGAATAATTGTTCTTTTAAGCCTATTTTCTTTTAAAAGTTTATTTTTCATATATGGAGATAAAGATTTTTCAGAAGGTTCTTTCCATCTATTGTTAAATATATTATGGATGTATTTTCTTGATTTTTTGATAATTCTTCATATCTTTCTAATTCTGATTCTTGGTCATCAGCATTTATTTTATTTTCTATGATTAATTGGAAAGAGGCATTTTTTATAAATAAATCGAGTCTTTCGTTTGATATTGAATATTCATTAAACACTGATATGTGGGTATTGTCTATATTACTAATATATTTTCAGCAAATTTTCTTGCTATGTCCAAATCTTCATTATTAATTTTGGAATTGAATTTAAATAGATTAAACAATAATATGCTGTTATTTACCTCATCAAAACTTTCTTTTATAGAATTTATGAGATTAATTTCAGGACTGATTTTTTATTTAATTTCATTGAAAATACTTTGCTTTTCATTTAAGACAAAGTCCAGTAGATTTTCTGCAGTCATTTATTATACTCATTTAATTTAAGTATATTATATGCTTAAAATCAATATTACACAAATAAAATCTGTGCATAATAAAATAAATTACTATGCACAGAAAATAAAATTATTATAATTTATAGAGCTGGCGAATGATACCCTTTGTTAGGACCATTTGGATGTTTAATACAATGTCCATTTGTTAATGAAGCTATTGTATGATACCTATTTCCGCAATATTTACAGAAATAATCTGATTTTTCTCCGCCTTCATATAGTTTATGCTTTCCTTTATTTGGACCATCTGGATGTTTGATACAAGTTCCATTTGTAAGAGTAGCTATTGTAGAATATTTATTTCCACAGTATTCACAGTAAAAATTTTGAGCCATATAAAGCCTCCTATATTTAATATTTATTTTATATTAATTAATATAGCATATTACTATGACAAAAATTGTCGCAAAATTTTATTGTTATAAAAAAGGGATAAAAAAATTCTATTTAATTTATATTCAAAAAAAGTGTCAAAATTTGTCATGTTAATAAATTATAATTAAATTAAAAATAAACATTAAAAGGAATAATATTTATGGAAGAATTAAACAGACAAAATAAAAAATATATTATACAATGCAAAAGCGATTACTATTATACTAAACATTCATTAAATTATTTTTTAAAAGAACTTGATAAACTAATAGAAAAAAATAATATAAAAATAAAAGAAGAAGATAAACTCATAATAAATGATCATCATAATTGTTCAGTATATACTTTTATAAGGGTATTAGAAAAATATTTAATAAGGATTAACTTTGAACAATTTGTACATCCTGACCCAGAAATACAAAAAGACTTATTGGGCTGGGATTATAAATGTTTATTAGAGAAGGACAAATTTCCAGATATTTATGAAAAGTATCATAATGATAAATTTCCTATACTAGATGGTGAGTTTTCAGAACTGCATGTGTATGCAGAGCCTAGTGAAGAAAATTATTTTATTGGAGGCTATGAGGCTTTATATCCTTCTTGGCATTATGAATATGATAACGGGGAGTACAGAGATTTTATAGAAAAAGAAGATGATAAAAAATATAAAGAAGAGATGATTTCTGAAAAGTATAGAAAGAAAGGACTTATATATTTTGAAACTAAAGAATTGGTTGATGAGTTTTTTGAAAGCGGGGAAGTTGATTCAAGAACTTGGTTTATGGAATTGGGAAGCGAAAATAAGAATGAAGCGATGAAATATTTTGAAGAAAGGTTTGATAAACATCTGGAAGAGGAATACCAAAGAGAATTGGATAAATACAATATCACGGATAATGATGACTGTATGAAAAGTTATATTATATATGATGAAGCAGATATAGATTATTATTTTGAAAATAGAGATTTATTTTCATTTCCATTTTTTATAACAAGATACAATGAATTATTTGAGCATTTTTATAAAAAGCTGATGAAAGACAGAGAAGAAGTTAATAATTCTATAAATGATGATATAAAAGAGAAATGCGACAGACTATTATATGATTATATTTTGGGTTATAGTACTAAGCATAAATTTGCTCCTAATAAAGCCCTTTATGTATTAAAAGAATATATAAAAGAAAATTACAAAGATAATTACAAAGATAATTACAAAGAGTATATTGATTTGGCTTTAAGATACATTATGAATTATACAAGGCATTTAGATAGGGATAAACTTATAGAAAGATATTTTAAAGGTGATAAGAGATTTTTATATAAACTGTAATTATTTATACTTATTTATTGTTTAAAAACCTACTGTGAAGCCGTTTTTTGTACCTCTATATAATAAAAATATAGGAGCTATACTATGAAAAAATCATACGCTTTAGAAGAAATTGAAAAAATTATTGATGAAAATGAAATATGAAACTTTATGTACATTAGAAGAAGCATTTGAAATATATAATGATTTAATAAAAAATGGGGCTGTCCTAGATAACTAAAAAAGCTCCTTCTTTGCTAAATTATATACTATTTCTAATTGTTTTTCAACTTTTGGAGTATTAAAGCGAAATTGACATTCTTTAATAAATAAATGAAAA
>NZ_JARHYI010000114.1 GCF_029258575.1 Brachyspira sp.
ATATCAAGTGTAGATAAGTTGGCAGAAGATGTAGTTAATGTAGTTAATGCTACAGAAACTGAGATGAAAGAGTTAGTAAATTCTATAGAGAATGTTTCTAATCTTTCTAATACTAGTAGTAGCAATATGGAAACTATGGATAAGCGTATTAAGGAACTTCAATATATATTCTTACAGTTATATAAATTGGTTATTTCCTTTAAGACAGAAAAAACTGATGATGATATTGCTAAAGAAAATTTAAAATCAAACTCTTCAGTTGATAGAAGAAGATTAAGATTAGAACGTAGGGCAGAGAAAGAGAGATTAAGAGAAGAGAAGAAAAGAGTAAAAGAGTTAAAGAAAGAAATCAATAAAAAGAAATGATATGATGAAAAAAGTTAGTATTTTTGTATTTATATTTCAGTTATTACTCTTTAATATAGTACATTCTGAAATAAGTCATACATTCTATTGGAATTTAGAGAAGGGAAAAAGAATAGAATCTGTAAAAACTGCAGATGTTGAGTATTATGAAAATGGAATACTCAAAACTACTTATAAAGAAAGAAATATAGTTGATTTGACAGTAATTGCTATTGCTCCTAAAGGCGGATATAGAGTAAGTGGAGTATTCAAAATTTTCAGGATGCTTAAAGGTGATAAAGTTTTTCATCTTAATGAAGAATATACAAGCGATTTTATAATTCATACCAATGGAAAATTTGAAGTACCTTATAATTATTTTATGCCTAATGTAAGACATGTACCAACTTTTCCTGATAATGAAGTAAAACTTACTGAATCATGGAATAGAGAATCCATAGAAATTGTAAAGGTAAATAATGCCCCTAATCTTACTATGGCACTTTCTTCAGATTATTTATTTGCCAATATTGAAACTAATAATGACGGAAGTAGAAATGCTGTTATACAATATCATATTATGACAGATAAAGATTTGCTTCAGGCTGGGCTTTCAAGAAAAGGATATCCCGAGAGAATATACGGTTTTAATTATGGTACTTTTCTTTGGGATATGGAAAAAAATATTCCAGTATCACAGCAGGAAAGATATCAAATATTATTTGGATACGGTAGAGAATTATCATATGCTAGTTTGCAGTATAAAATGAATATTATAAGCACATATAAAATTTATGATGCCATTACAAAAGAGGAAGAAGATTATAATAGAAAAATACTAGAAGATAATCTTTATAATGATGATAATGTTACTATAGATACGGTACCTGAAGGTTTGGTATTAAGACTTGGAGAAATTCTTTTTGATATTGATTCTTATACTTTAAAACCTGATGCTAAAAATACTATAGATAATGTAATCAAAGCTATAAAAGAAACTTATCCTGATAGAGAAATCATAGTAGAAGGACATACTGATAATACAGGAAGAAAAGAGTATAATCAAGAATTATCTGAAAAGAGAGCTAAGACTGTTGCTGATTATATACTTCCTAACCTTGATCATGATAAATTATCATATAAGGGAGTTGCTGATGATGAGCCTATAGCTTCTAATGATACTCCTGACGGAAGAAGAAAAAATAGAAGAGTCGATATTATAATCAAATTAAGATAAATTTTTATATATTAAATCTAATAATATTTACTTATAATTATAAACCAATTATATACCATTGATAAAATATATTTTTATAATATAATAAATAATTCTAACAAAAATAATATAATCAATAAAATAAATATAAGGTAATAATAAAATGGATCAATTTATAGATGTAGTAAGTTTTGAGATAGAAGCAGGACATGGCGGAGCTGGAAGCGTAAGTTTCAGAAGAGAAGCTCATGTACCTATGGGAGGACCTGACGGAGGAAACGGCGGAGATGGAGGAGATGTAATTGTCAGAGTTGATGCTAGGATAAATAGTTTTGGAAAAATAAAGAGCAGAAAAAGATTCAGAGCAAGAGATGGAGAGCAGGGCAGAGCAAGATTAAGTGATGGAAAGAGAGGAGATGATGTTGTTATAAGAGTACCAATAGGGACAGTCATTTATGATGAAGATACTGAAAATATATTGGCTGATTTGCTTGAGGACGGACAAAGTTATACTGTAGCAAGAGGTGGAAAAGGTGGAAAAGGTAATAAATTCTATGCCACTGCTACAAATCAAGCACCAGATTATGCTCAACATGGTTTAGAAGGCGAGAGATTAAATATAAGACTTGAAGTTAAACTTATAGCAGATATTGGACTTGTAGGTATGCCTAATGCTGGAAAGTCAAGTTTACTTGCAAGACTTACAAGAGCTAATCCTAAAATCGCATCGTATCCATTTACTACACTTACTCCAAATTTGGGTGTTTGCTATTTAGACTATGAAAGAAGTTTTGTTATTGCTGATATTCCTGGTATTATTGAAGGGGCTAGTGAAGGGGCTGGACTTGGACTTACTTTTTTAAGGCATATTGAAAGAACTGGAGCTTTATGTTTTGTTATAGATTTAACAGATGAAGATGTTGCTGATACTTATAAAAAACTTAGAAATGAATTGAATCAGTACAGTAAAGAATTAATAAAGAAAAAGTCTATTATAGTACTAAATAAAACTGACATGCTTGAAGATGATGAAATAAAAGAAAAAATAAAAAGTATAAAAAAAGAAGTAAAAAAAGAATATAAAAATAATAAAGAAACTCATTATGAAGAGCCTGAAATATTTGCATTATCAGTATTTAGTTTAGACGGGGAATTACTTGAAAAAGTTACAAATTCCTTTTATAAGGCAAATGAAGAGAGATATGATAATACTGTAAAGCAGACAAAAGAACCTTTACTTCTAAATCAAAATAAAAATAAGTTAAAAACTAAAAGAGTATTTGGTCCTGTTGTTTCCAAAAGACTCGGAAATTCTTTGGGTATAGATGTAATACCTCATAAAACTTGCTCTTATAATTGCATATACTGTCAATTAGGATCCGAAGAAAATACAAAAACTAATCTTGCTAATTATTATTCTGTTGATGAAATTATATATGAATTGAAAGAGGCTTTGCTTAATAATAAAAATATTGATTATATAACATTTGCTGGTTCTGGAGAGCCTACTTTATATAAAGATTTAAAAAAACTTATTTATGAAATAAAGCAGATAACAGATATACCTGTATGTATAATAACGAATGGTTCTTTACTATATAAACAGGAAATGCGTTCTGATTTGCTTATGGCAGATTTAGTTATACCTTCTCTTGATGCTGGAAATATTGATACATTTAAGATTATAGATCAGCCAGATAATGAAATAGATTTTGATAAAATGGTTAATGGGCTTATAGAGTTTAGGAGGGTTTTTAAAGGTGAGTATTGGCTTGAAGTATTTTTACTTAAAGATATAAATGATAGTGATGAAGAACTTGATGATATTATAAAAATAGTTAATCAGATAAAGCCTGATATAGTTCAGCTTGTAACTGCCACTAGAAGAACTTCTAGTGATAAAGCTAAGGCATTGAGTAATGAAGAAATGCAAAGAGCTAAAAAATATTTTGAGTCTAAATGCAGTATAAAAATAGATGTTCCTAGTGTATCTGAAAATTCTAAAGGAAATACAAAAGATATAACTGAAGAAGATATAATAAATTTTTTGATAAGACAGCCTGATACTGTTCATATGATAGCTATGAGTTTTAATGAAGATGAAAGAAAGGTTACTGAATTATTAAAAACTCTAGTCGAAAACGGAAAGGTTAAAGAGGAAATAGTTAATGGAGTATTATCTTATGCTATTAATATTTAATTATAAAAATCTTATTTTGACAAATTTAAATGTTTTTAGTATAATTAAAATATGAAAATATTAAATATTTTTTAGTTTTATTAATAATTTATTTTTTAATAATGGGATAAAAAATTATGTCAAAAAAAATTGCTGTGCTTTATAAAAGTAAATACGGAATTACTAGAACTTATGCCAAATGGATAGCTGATAAACTTCATGGGGATCTTTATGGTATAGATAATGTTTCTTTTCAAAATTTGGATACTTATGATTTTATAGTTTTTGCTGGTGCTTTATATGCTGGAAAACTCTCATCTATTAAAGGGATAAAAAAGTTTTATAATAAATTGAAAGGAAGAAAAAATTTATACTGTGTGATAGTTGGGCTTACAAATCCTAATGACAAAGAATTTTATGATAATGCTGTTAATCAAAATTTCAAATCAGATGAAAAAGAAAACATGAAATTTTATTTTTTAAGAGGAAGTATAGATTTTGATAAATTGAAACTTCATCATGCTTTGATGATGTATATGCTAAAAAGAATAATATCAAATAAAACTGTAAAAACAGAAGATGAAAAATTATTGTTGGAAAATTATGGTAAAAAAATAGATTTTCTCAATAAAAGTTCTGTAGATGAAATAGTAGTTGATATAAAAAATAAAACTAAAGAATAAAAACTATTTTAAATTTATTATTATATATATCTTTTACATTCTATCATAAAAGTTAATTATATTTTATATATTAACAAATAATTAAAAATAATGTAAATTTCATTAAAATAATTTTATATACGCGTTTTTTATAAAAACTTAGAATATAAAGGCAAAATAAAAAATATTTCGCTGGACTTTCAAGAATGAAGTATATAAATAAAAGTTTAAATAATTATTAGAATATAACTTAATTTAGATTTATATTTTTTATCAAATTATATAAAATATGGTTATATATAGATAGCTTTATATGATTTTTATTTATAATCAAAAAAGCCAATATTTAAGAAAAAAAATTATTAAAATGTATGATATGTTTAATAAAAATTGATATATTATATATTTATTACAAAAATACTGCATTTTTTACAATTTTTAGTATGTAGTAAAAGTTGTAAATTTGATAGAATTACTATAAATATAAAGGATAATTAAGATAAATTATGAAGAAAAAATTTTTATTTATTTCAATGCTACTGATATTCTCAGTACTATCATTAAATGCTCAAGTGAGGGCTAATGATGTACTTGGTTTATGGTATGCTGAAAGAGATTCTTCAGGAAGAGTTCCTGTTGTAGAGATTTATGAAGAGGGCGGAAGATATTATGGATATTCTTTCGATTATAAAGAGCCATATAGTGGACCTGAAAGTTTAGACGAAAAAAATCCAAATCATAAATTAAGAAAACTTCCATTGAAAGGATTAATTTTTATTATGGGCTTAGTTTTTGATAAAGATGAATGGAATGGAGGAAAAATATATAATCCATATGACGGTAAAACTTATAATAGTAAGATGTCCATAGATAAAGAAGGTAAACTTTTATTAAGAGGCTCAATAGATAAGGCTGGACTTCTTGGTAAATCTATGAAATGGACTAGGGTTCCTGATTCTGAAAAGTCTAGGTTCAAACCTCTTAAAAGATATGAATTAAGAAAACTTAATTAATATTTCATAAATTTGGAAAGCTTATTAAAGTTTTCCAAATTTTTTACTCTTTATTCTTTCAAATATTCTATCACCTATACTGCTGTATATTATTCCTATAAGTATTAATATACCACCCAATATTTGTGAGATCAATAATTTTTCATCTAATAGTATAACCGCCTGTAGAGATGAGAAAAATGGTACAGAATCATATATTATAGCACCTTTTATAGCTCCTATTTTAGAAACAGCCATATTCCATAATATAAATCCCAATGCAGAAGGGAATGCTCCTATATATATAAGTATCAAAGCAGATGTAATATCTAAAGCAGTTACATTATTAGATATATACATAATTATCATAGCTATCATTAATGGTATAAATCCTATTATAACCATAAGATAAAAGAAAATATGATGAGCCATTTCTTTAGGTTTTATTCTTAAAATTAATGTGTATACAGAAAACATTATAACCGCTAAAATCATATAAAGATCACCAATTGCAAATTGCAATTTCATAAGAACTTTTATACTTCCTTTAGTAATTAAAATAACAACTCCAATTATAACTAATAATAAACCTATTTTTTGATATATAGTTAATTTAGTTTTCCATACAATCATGCTTATTAATGCTATCACAATAGGGGATAATGTAGCAAGTAATGACATATTTGTAGTATTACTAGTATGTGCTGCCATATATACAAATGTATTAAATAAAGTTACGCTTAATATGGATAGCATTATAATTTTTATCCACATTCCTTTTACATATTTGATATCTTTTATTAATTTTTTTATACAAAATGGAGTTAATACTAAAAGAGTAATTAACCATCTATAAAATGAAATTTCTATAGGTTTTAAATTTACTAGATATCTAGCAGCTACAAAGTTAGTACTCCATATTATAACTGCCAATATTGCAAATATATAGCCTGAATTATTACTTTGTTCATTATTAGCCGACATAAAAAGTCCGTAAATTAAGAGATTAATAAATATATTATAGTATTATAAATTTAATTTTTTTCAATTATTTTTTTCTAATTTATAATATATACTTGATAATATAGTACATAATACAGCACTGGCAGCTAAAAGTATGTAAGCGATATTAATTGAGTATAAATCAACTAATTTGCCAGTAATTATAGGATATACAAAAATACCAATAGCATAAGAGGCTTGAAAAAATCCCATAGCAGAAGATTTTTTTTCTATTGGTATTTCTTTTATAGATTCGCTTGTTAAATATGCAGCAAGCATTCCAGCAGAAAATCCTGATAGAATTTGGGATAGAACTATTATCATAATATTATTGGTTGTAATTACTATTATGCAGTATAAAGCCAATACTAAAAATATAATTGGTATATAGAATTTAGCACCTAATCTGTTAATACATTTTTTACTTGATAAATATGCACTAACTATTGCTGAAACCATATTTAATATAGAAGCTATACCTATTATATATGATTCTCCTCCTAACTCTCTTATTCTATTTAAAGTAAATGCTACTGCAGCTGCCATTTGTATTCCTTGCTGTACTATTGTCAAAGCAGAAAAGAATAAAAGTCTTTTATTTTTTACTACTAGTATTAAATCTTTTAAATTTGTTTTTTTCCTTATAATATTATCTTTCAAAAATAAGGATAATACTAATCCTATTGATCCAGATATAATACTTATAAGAAGAAGAAATTTCATACCTAATTTTTCATAGGATATAGTAGCTATTATAAATGCTATAAGCATTCCAGATACACTTGCAGTTAATGATTTACTATATGCACTATGCTCTTGAGATTTATCAAAAAATGAAACATATAAAATTATATACATCATCCAAGTAGATGCACTAATTCCAGCTAATATTCCTCCCACTAAAAAACCATTAGCATTTGGATATATTAATCTTATTGCAGAACCTAAAGTTATAAAAGCACATCCAAGTACAACAAAAATTTTGCATTTTCCTATATAATCTGTAATTATTCCAAATGGAAATCTCAAAATCATTTGTGAAGCACCTGAAAGACCAAGTATTAAACCTATCATAGATGAATCTACATTGATTGATGATAAATATGTTACTTGAAATGGTATATATGTATATAAGGCAAGCCATAAAAATATCATTATAAAAAATAATAAATTAGACATATATAAACCTCAAGTAACTTTATAATTTGTATGATAAAAATCAATATTTTTTATAGTTCATCAACATTTATTTCTTTAACTGAATTAAGTATATAATTAGGTCTATATGGGAATTCTTTTATCATTTCTCTAGTTGTAACTCCAGAAAGTACAAGACAGGTTTTCATACCAGCTCCAAGTCCTCCTAATATATCAGTATCCATTCTATCGCCTACCATTAATGTATTTTCACTATGAGCATTAATTTGATTCTTTGCTATTGACATCATAATAGGATTAGGTTTTCCTACTATATAAGGTTTCTTTCCTGTTGCTGATTCTATAGCAGCAAGTATAGGACCTACTGCAGGTATTAATTCTCCATTTGGAGCAGGGTCTACTATATCTGGATTGCAGCCTATAAATTTAGCACCTTTATTTATGAGATGAACTGCCTTTTGAAGCATATCAAAATTAAATGCATTTGTTTTTCCAACTACTACATAATCAGGATTAACATCATTTATACTATATCCTACATTGTATAATTCGCTTACAAGTCCTCCAGTACCAATAACATAAGCAGTGCCGTTTGCAAGCTGTCTTTGTAAAAATATAGCTGTTGCCTGTGCTGCAGTAAAGAAATGTTTCTCTTCCAAACCATTAACACCTAATGATTCTAATTTTCTCTTTAAATCTCTTGGAGTTTGTTCTGCATTATTAGTTAAAAATAAAAATGGTACATTCTTATACAAAAGCATTCTGATAAAATCTTTTGCTCCATCTATTAAATTATTACCTCTGTATATTACTCCGTCCATATCTGAAATTATATTAATCATTGATTCTTCTCCATCGTTATAATATTTATATTTTACTGTATTAATTTTTTAACCTATAAATTGTATAAATATAAAATAAAATGTCAATTAGAATTTTATATTTTATTTGTATAAAAAGTGGCATTAATTATATACTTGTAAAAAAAATTATTTTATTTATAATATATTACAAGTAAACATATTTTGTCAGCATGGATTAGGGGATAGATCATGTCAAAAAAGTTATTTAATATTTCTATTTTATTTCTTATATTAATTTTTTCAAGCTGCAGTAAAAACAAATCATCAAATAATAATATTAATGATATAAAGAATACTAATAGTTCAAATAATATTCAAAATCAAGATAATGTTACATTTGATATGAAATATGTATATAAAGCTCTTAGAGTTGATAAAACTAATTTTAATAATGCTTTGACTAGTTATTATCAGGATGGCAATTACAGCAACATTATAAATAGAAATAAAGAATTTCTTAATAAGAAGATAGTTGGAGATAATGACATAAAAAAATATGCTATAGATTATATATCCAATACATATCATAATCCATATAGTGATGATGTATCAGGAGGGGATTTATATAATGAAGATTTATCGCATTACTATGCTTCTGAATATAATTATGTTGAACAGAATTTGGCTTTGAAAAAGGCTAGAGATCTTCTTCTAAAAATAAATAATAAAGATGCTGATACTTATTTAGCTTTATATTTATCATATATGGCTTCAGATTCTCTATATAATTTTTATGAGATTCAGGAGTATTTAAAAGAGTGGAAGAAATTGAATTCTACTAATATCAATATGATTATAGGTCTTGTCAATGAGGGTAATAATATAAATGAAATATATTCTAATAATATGAAATTGATAAATTATATAATAGAAGCTCCTACAGATTTGGGAGTAGAACAATTGATAGCAGATGCTTATCAAAATGGATTTTTAAAATATATATCAAAAAGCACTGGATATTTAGATATTTATAATGAAAACAATTATAATTTATCTTCTATAATTTATGAAGGTGCTGCTCGTCAATCTTATTTTGCAATTATAAAGGATGTAGTAAATATAAATATAATGAATAATTATATTAGAACATATGTAAAGGCTAAGTTAAGTACAGATAAAATGAAACTTCCTATATATTATGAAAATTTTTATTATATTGATAATACATATCCTGGTGAAAAATATGATGAGTTTTCTGATTTATATTTTTTAGAGTTTAATAAAAATACATTTGTTTACTCTATTTATGAGAACAAACTTAAAGAGGTATATTATTTCAATCCTTCATTTATAGGAAATACTAAATATGCTTCTTATCAAGTAGAAGAGATATATAATTTTCGTCTTGGAGATGATTCTAAATTGGAGAAAGCTAAAGTATCTAATATTAAAATTTCCAGCTTGAAGAATATTGCTAGTGATTCTAAATTCATTTTGAATGGGCAATTTAATTCAGAAGAATATGCTAAATATTTAAATGAAATATTATCATTCCCTATATATAGCCCTGAATTCTTTTTGTGTGATATAAATAATGACGGTAAAGATGAAATAATGCTTAGAGGAAGTTATGAACATTTAGGAGGAAGGGGAGGCAAGGCATCTTATACTTTACTTTTGAAAGATAATTTAGAATTAAATTTAGAAAGTACTATTGGTAAATCTATAAATGGAAGTAGCAAACAGGGATTGAATAATTTTCAAAGAGTGTATTCAGAAAATGGTAAAAATAAAATACTTCTTGTAAATCCTATAGTAAATACTGCTAAGGATATATTTTCTGAGAATGATGTTGTTAATGTAGATGAGTTTAAATATAAAAATTATACTTTCAAACCTAAATTATTATGGAAAGGCAATATCGTAAATGGTGTTCCAGCAGATGTTTTAAAAACAGATGCTAGTTTCAATATGCATAAAGCAAAAAGTGATTCGGATATAGCCATAGTATCGGATAAAACTTTGAGGGTAGCTGATAAATTAATAAGCGATATTTATTATAAGAATCGTGAGAAACTTAATGAAGAAGAAAAAGAGAAACTTTTGGAAAATAGAAGGGCTGAAATAAAAACTATTCAGGATAAGCATGGAGATGTAATAGAGATAGAAAAAGAAATGCTTAATATATTAGGTATAAATAATTAATGTCTGATAATATAAATAATTCCGTTTATAAGAATTTTAATATTACTATAGGAATTAGTTTTATATTATTAATTTCTATTATATATATTACTTTTGTATTTAATATCAGTGCTTTCCCTTTAAATTCTGATTTAGAACATTTATGGAGTATTATAGCTTCAAACTTTATTTATTATATTAAAATATTTTTTTCTTTTCTAATACCTTTATCATTTTTTATATTTTCATTTTTATTCGTATTAAATCCAATTGATATTAAATCTTTATTAATATCATTTGTATTAATTTCTCTTATAGCATTTTATTTATATACTCTTCCTTATGATTTACTTATTAAGGTGGGTGAAAATTTACATTCTATTTTTAATCTTATAGTGAAAATTATATTGGCAAATTTGCTTATGCTTTTTGTCATTGGCATGTCATATGTTAAATATGATATTAAAAAATTCAGATATTTATATGATTTTTATACTATGATTGCTGAAATTATAATATGGAGCCTTTTAATATTTTTTATAATTTTTATTATAGTTTTTTCTATAGCTGTAGTAATGTATTTAAATGAAAAAATAGAGTATAGAAGAATTATAATATATCTAATAAGAAATGATATGAAAAATTTAAGAATATTTTTATCTATTTTTATAGTATTAAAAATTTCTGTAATTTATTTTTCTTATGTGATGTATAATAAGATGTCTAATACAAAATTATCTATCAGTATTTCAAGAACTATTTCTTTAATTATTAGTGCTTTTTCTATTGCTATTATGATTTTTAGTTTGAAATATAATTTATTAAATAGTCAATATATAAAGTTTATATTTTTATTTTATTTATCATTCATTATATTTTTTATGATCGATATATTTTTATTTAGAATAGATAGAGAATATAAAAGAATAGAATATATTATATATGTAATTTCAAATATATCAGGAGCTGTATTTTCAATATTTTTATTATATATATGTTTTAATAAATTTTTTTATTACTATATTATAATATTTTATATTGTTGTAATTCTAAATTTTATATATAATATACTAATATCTATATTAAAAAAGTATATAAAATTCATATTTTTATATAATTATATATATATAATATTGTTTATAATATTATTATTTATTGACTTTATATAATATTTTACTATACTATATATATGTATGATAATACATGGGGGTAAAATGAGAAATAGAATACTTTTAATAAGTTTCTTTATTTTAATTATTTCTTTTAATTTAAATGCAATTAATTTATCATTAGGATTTGTTAGTCAGTTTGGAATAAGTGGTGCTAATACCAATTCATCAAAGATATTTCCATCTAGTTTCAGAGATTTTGACAGCGGATTTAGTTTCTCAATAGGTATTAATCAAAATATAACTTCTTCTATGTCTTTTTCTATATTATTGGATTTAGGATACTATCATGATTCCTATGATTTAAAATATAGTATAAAAGGCAAAAGAGCTACTGAAAATTATCAATTTGAAAGTTTTTTAATAGGAGGTTATGGAAGATTTAATTTCGGTTTTTTGTCATTGGGGGCAGGTGGCGGAATTAAAATCCCTGGATCAGCTACATATAAATTAGATACATATAGCTTATATGGAAGGTATAGATTTACTTTCGGGGATTTAAGCGATATATTTGAAAGTGCATTGATACCTTATGTAAGATTTTCAATTGATTTCAGTATTTTTAACTATTTATTTATTGGTGTGTATGCTAATTATGATTTTCCTATATATTTTCAGCATAATAATTATATGAGCGATGTTTTAATTAATCAATCATCTTTAAGTGCTTTAGATATAGGAATTCAATTTGGATATTATATTAATCTTAATTTTAATAAAAATTATTATTAGGAGACAATATGAAAAGGTTATTTATATTATTATTAATTTTATTTTCATTTAATGTAATTTATGCAGCAGATTTTATATTAGGTTTTGTG
>NZ_JARHYI010000069.1 GCF_029258575.1 Brachyspira sp.
GCGAGTAATTTTTATTAGCAATAAATTAAATTGTAATACTTAAAATTATTAGGAGATTATAAAAATTACGAGTTTCTATTAGCTTTAGCTGATAGAACTAATAGCGAGTAATTTTTATTAGCAATAATATGAAAGAAATAGAAAAAATATTAGAAGAATGCCGAAGTAAGGTAATGAAAAAAATCAGCAGTGCTAATATAGTGGAAACTGAAAATAATGATAATTTTATCAATGCCATGAAAGAGGATCATAATAATAGTTTTGAAATTTTTTATAATATGCTTGAAGAGGATTATTCAAAGGAGTTATTTAAAAAAATAGTAAGGTATAGATATTTACTTGCATTCAATAAGGATGCCTATAGTAATACTAGAGAAAAAATAAAATTGAGTATCAAATATGGTTCTATTAATATATTTTCATGGGGACTAAAAAGGTTTTTATTTCTTTTAGAAAAAAGTAAATATCCCAAAGAAATAGAAAATTTTCTTCTTTTTTATATATTCAAACTTGAACAGTATAATATTAAAAATATTTTTGAGGTATGCGGAGATAGTGTAATATTTGATGTAGGAGCTTGGAAGGGGGACACTGCTTATTTCTTTTCAAAAAAATGTAATGATAATGCTAAGATTTATGCTTTTGAACCTGATAAAAATGCCTATGATACATTAAAATCAATTAAACAAAAATATAATTTAAATAATGTAATATTGGAGAATGTTTTATTTTCTAATAAAAAAGAAATCATTGATTTTGTATCTATGACACCTAATACGCCTGCAGTTAAGATGAATGCTATTACTTTAGATGAATTTGTTGAAAATAATAATATAGAAAGAATAGATTATTTAAAGATGGATGTAGAAGGAGCGGAGAAGCATATACTTGAAGGAGCTGTAAAAACAATAAAAAAATTCAGACCTTCTATTGCTATTGCTATTTATCATGGCGGCGAGCTTTTTATGGAAGATTTTTATAAGGTACCAATATTTATCAAAGAGATAACAGAAAATTATGATTATTATATAAGAACTTTCTCGCCTTGGGGAGGAGAGACAGTACTTTTTTGTATACCTAAAAAATAAAATTATGTTATAATTAATATAATATTGACTTTTTATAACTATCTTATAAAATCAAATTTTAGGAGTTAGAATTTATGGCAAGAAAAGACATAGTAAACAGCGTTATAGGAGATGGTTCTTCTTTTAAAGGTACTTTTATTGTAAAAGGTTCTTTTCAGATAGACGGAAAATTTGAAGGAGAATTGAAAATAGACGGACATTTGATTATAGGACCTAATGGTAAAGTAAAAACAAGTACAATTATAACAGAAAGTATTACTATAGCAGGAACATTAATCGGAAATATCGATGCTCAAAAAGAAGTTGTATTAATAGAAACAGGAAGAGTTTTAGGAAATATAGAAGCTCCTAAAATAGATGTAGGGGAAGGTGCTGTTATACAGGGTGAGATGACTATTACAGGCGGACAGAAAAAAGATATTACAAAAGTAGTTCAAGAATCATTTACAGGTATGAAAATTGAAGATGAAGAATTTTCAAATAATAATACTGTTAATAATGATAGTTCAAATAATAATTTAAATATGAATAATAATAATTCAAATAATATAATATAAGGTGAATATGTAAAATGGCTATAAAAATAAAAACACAAGCGGAAATAAATTTAATGCGTGAAAGCGGACATATATTGGCTAATGTATTTAAAGAGGTTAGTAAGATAGTTCAGCCCGGCATCTCAACAAAAGAAATAGATAAATTTGTATATGATTATATAAGAAAACATAATGCCAAGCCTTCTTTTAAGGGATACGGTAATCCTCCTTTTCCAGCTTCTGTATGTGCTTCTATCAATAATGAAGTAATACATGGTATACCTAGCAAGAATAAGATCTTAAAAGATGGGGATATTATAGGTCTTGATATAGGAGTATATTATAAGGGATATCATTCTGACAGAGCATTTACTTATAAAGTAGGAAATGTATCTGAAGAGGCAGCAAGATTAGTAGAAACTACTATGCAGTCATTCTTTAACGGTGTAAAAAAAATTAGAGACGGCGTTCATTTAGGAGATGTTTCTCATGCTGTGCAGAAAACTGCAGAAGATGCAGGTTATTCTCTTGTAAGGGAATTTCAAGGTCATGGAGTAGGTGCTAATTTGCATGAGGAGCCTGCTGTACCAAATAGAGGTAAGCAAGGATCAGGTCCTATACTTAAAACTAATATGGTTATAGCTATAGAGCCTATGGTTAATATGGGACATCATGCCATTTTAATAGAAGATGATGATTGGACTATTGTAACAAGAGATGGTTCATTATCTGCTCATTATGAACATACTGTAGCGGTTACAGAAAATGGTGCTGAAATATTAACAGCTTTAGAAGATGATGAGATAGTAAATAAATATTTCAAGAATTAGATTTGTTATAAAAAAATCATTTAATGTAAAAATTTATTATACCGATATATTAAATAATAAAAAAAACTTTATTTTGATGCAGATTATGAAACGTATATTTTTAACATTTAATATATTAGTATTGATTCCTTTATCAATATATGCTAAAGGTCAGTCCCTTAATATCCCAAATAGAACAGCTGATACAGTAAGAACTATAAATATAGATACAAATACTTATAGTTCATTATTCAACGGTAAATTAGAACCTGCTTGGGTATATATAGGGGAGGCTAAAAGGGCTATATATAAAGGCGATATAGCTTATGCTCTTTATATAATGAATAAAACTTTGATGTATTATCCTGATAATGCTGATGCTCATTATTTTTTGGGCTTAATATATGAGAAAGAAGCTGGAAGTCCTGCAGAACAAGGCGGTGCGGCATCATATCGTTTGGCTATAGAAGAGTATAGAAAAGCTATAAACTTATATACTAATCTTACAATACCTGCTTATAAGTTGGATTCGTATTTCAGCCTTTTGTATATTTATGAGAAATTAATAGATGAAAATAATTATGCTAATGTAGAAAAAGAAATCATTGATATGGCTGATAAAACATATAAAAAGTATGAGAAAGGAAGAATATATTTTAGATTAGCAGAACATTATGGAAATAGAAACCGAGGTACTGCTGCTATAGATTATTATAGACAAGCTTATTTAAATGGATATAGACAAAAATTATCACTTTTCAGAATGTCTTTAATTTATAGAAGAATGCGTAATTATGTTCAGGAGAAAGAAACTTTAATACTTGCTAATAAATATGATTTTGATAATGTAGAACCTAGTAACTTTGATGTTCAAAAAGCTATTGTTCAGAGATTAGAGGCATTGAGAAATGTTAGAATACCTAAGAAATTAAATTAATTGATGATTTAATTTTTAGGAATTAAGTAATATTATGATATTTTTGTTTATAAATGATTATGTTCAGATTTTTTATTTAAAATCACAGCAGAGCTTTAATTCTTATTTAAATAAAATTTTTGCAGCTACAAAATTTAATAGCAAAATTTATTATACAATATTTATTTTACTATTTATATCTATTGCAAATTTATATACTCAAGAAAATAACTTAAATTATATTAAAAATGATTATAGCTTTAAAAATCCATTTCGTATATATGAAGTTGACAAATATTATATGGGCTGGCAGGATCCTAGAGCCTTTATAGGAAGAATATTATTTGCTAAAAACTTTAATGTAGATAAAAATTTATCACTTATAGATCCTAATGTTAATTGGGATTTCAAATCGGTAGCATTATATATTGAAGGGCGTTTGGCTAGTGAAATAATGTTTTATAGGAATAAATATTTTTCTGTAGGTATGGGCGGAGCTATGGAAATTTATATACTTGGAAGAAATAATGGATTATTTGATGTTTATGATTTTTCTGGGCAATTTATGGTATTTGCCGATCTTTGGCTTCAAAATCTTGTAGGTATTAATATGAAAATAAGATTTATACCTATGTATCATCAATCTACTCATTTGGTTGATGGTTTTAAAGGCGATACCAAAATTAGAAGCGGAAGTAGTTATGAATTTGGTTCTATATCAGTTTATTATTATATAAAAAATTTCAGTATTTATTTAGGATCTGAAATTTCTTATAATGCTGTTGGAAATAGTCCGCAATTATTTAGAATACATACAGGTCTTGATTATAGATTTCCTTTATATAAAGATGAGATTAGCTTGATAACAGGAATCAATATTGCTGCTATTTTGGATAAAAAAGACAGATTAGGATTGATAAATGATACTTGGCATGCAGCTGTTAATTTTGGTATAGGAATAGAGTTTTATAGATATGCAGTATCTTTAAAAGTTGGATATGGAAAACCTAGAGGTGCTTCAAGTTATTTCGGATATGAAACTAAAGTCGGTCTTGAAATAAGTTTATTATTTTAATTATTGAAATAATTTTATTAATAGTAATTATCAATATTTTTTCATATTTTTTTATTCTCTGTTTATAAAAAATTAAAAAAAACTATATTCAAAATTTATTTATTATGTTAAATTATAGTTATAAATGGAGGATATTTTATGGCTACATTATTCGATATAATAGGTCCTGTAATGATAGGGCCTTCAAGTTCGCATACGGCAGGAGCTTGTCGTATAGGGAAGCTTGCTAAAAATATTTTAGGTGAAGATGTAAGGGAGGCTAAAATTTATTTGCATGGATCTTTTGCATTAACTTGGAAAGGACATGGAACAGATAAGGCTATTTTAGCAGGTCTTTTAGGATTTGATACAGATGATCCTAGACTTAGAGATAGCTACGATATTGCTTATAAATCAAATCTAAAATATGAATTCATACCTACAAAATTAAGGGAAGCTTTTCATCCTAATACTTTATATATTGAAGCTAAAGGGGATAATAATGAAATTAATATATTGGCTTCTTCCATAGGAGGAGGTTTGATAGTTTTGGATAAAGTTAATGGTATTGAAGTTCATTATAAGGGTGATTTTCCTACTATTGCTATAGTTAACAAAGATGTTCCCGGTATTATAGCTAAAGTTACTTCTATCATATTTGAAAATGGTATTAATATTGAAAATATGAATGTAACTCCTCAATTTGAGGGTCCTAATAAGGGATATGCTATTATTGTTATAGGTATGACTGATGTTATATCTGAAGAGATTGAAAATAAAATAAGAAATATAGAGAATATAAGAGACTTTGTATTTTTAGATAAATTATATTAATATTATATGGAGATAAAATATTATGGATATAAAATCTATAGAATCATTAGTTACTTTAGCTTCAGAAAAGAATGTGAAAATAAGTGATATAGTAATAGATATAGAAGCTAATAGCCAGAAATCCAGTAGAGAAGCTGTTATTGCAAATATGAGCAAATACTATGACATAATGAAAGAATCTGTTGTAAATGGAAAAAAAGATAAATTTAATTTTGTAACAGGTTTGCAAGATGAATGTGTTGAAATAGTAGATAAGTTTTACAGAGCTAAAAAGGGTATATTAGGAGAGGTAGTTGGAGAGGTTGTAACTGCTGCAATGGCGGTAAGTGGTTATAATGCTTGTATGGGTAAAATTATAGCTGCTCCTACTGCTGGAAGTTGCGGAGTAATGCCTGCTGTTCTTACAGTATGTGAAAATAGGGGATATAATAAAGAAGATGTAGTAAAATCAATGTTTACTGCTGGAGGATTGGCAGATATTATTGCTCAAATAGCTACATTTGCTGGTGCTGAAGGCGGATGTATGGCTGAATGCGGTTCTGCTGCGGGAATGGCTTCAAGTGCATGTGCTGAGATTATGGGCGGTACTCCTCAGCAATGTGCTGACGCATTTGCTCTTACTATATCAACTATGCTTGGACTTATATGCGATCCTATTGCTGGATTTGTTGAAGTGCCTTGTATGGGAAAAAATGTTATGTCTGCCGTTCATGCTATTGTTTCTGCTGAGATGGCTTGTGCTGGTTTTAGAAGTGTTATACCTGCTGATGAAGTTGTACTTGCTATGAAAGAAGTAGGAGATGGAATGGATGAGAGATTTAAAGAAACTTCTATGGGAGGACTTGCCAATACTCCTACAGGAAGAGTGATCGCTGAAAAACTTTTAGGTAAAGTAAATAAATAATTAATATAAGGGCTTTCTATTATTTGTAAGCCCTTTATTTTTGATATTTATAAATAATTTTAAATATATTAATATAAAAATTGTCATTATTATATTTGTAATTGATATAATTCTTAAGATATGTTAATATGTTTAAGAGGGAGAGAATATATGGTTAATTATTGGGGGATGCTATGAGATTTATCATATATGCATTTTTATTATTATCATTTTTATCATGCACTCAAAAAAATACCGACTATATCAATAAAGATGCTCAAAATGATGAAAAAACTCTAGAAAGTAATGATATAGTTCAGGATTTATCTTTAGAAGATGCTATAGCAAAATATGATGGAAGTCCTTCTATAAATATAATAAAAAATTTGATTTCTTCTGGTAATATAAATAATACTTTAACAGCATCTACAAATATAGTAAATTCTGAAGATACAGAATATGATCTTAGTGTAACTTTTGATGAGGGTACTACTGCTTTAATGATAGCTTCATATTATGGTTATGCGGATTTGGTAAATGCACTTATACAAAATAATGCTGATGTTAATTTGAAAAATAAGAAAAATTATACTGCTCTTTTATATGCTACTGATATATGGGCTAGACAGGGTATTGGAATATATGACAGTAATTTTAATGTAGTTGAACTTTTAGTTAATGCCGAAGCAGATGTTAATGTTGCTAATAATTATGGCTGGAGTCCTTTATTTTTTGCCGCTGATAATTCTAATTCTGATATAGTGATTTTTTTGGTAGATAATGGTGCCGATATTAATTTAGTATCTTCTGAAGGTATTACTCCTCTTTTAATTGCTAATGATGTAGAAAGTGTAAAAGTGTTAGCAAAAACTACTAATATTAATAAAGCAAATTTGGCTGGTATAACTCCTTTAATATCTTTTTCAGGCAGAGAGATATCTACAGAGGCTATTAATATATTATTAGAAAATGGTGCTGATGTTAATATAGTTGATAAAGATGGAGAAACTGCTCTTTCTTATGCTATAGAAAATAGTAATTTTGAAACAGCATTAATACTTCTTAATAATAATGCCAATCCTAATCTTGCTAAGAAAAAGGCTAAAGAGCTTGCTGAAATCGCAAGAGAATTAGGAGATGAAGAGGTAGCTGCTATATTAGATAAACATTGATATATAAATATTATTATAAATTATTTTGACAAAATTAATTTATTTTGATATATTTAATATACTAAAAAATATATAATTTGGAGTTTTTATAATGTTTGATAACAATGTTCATTATATAAGAAAAGAACTTGAATCTATTTATAAGATTATAGTAGAAAATTTGGGTAAGGAATTATTAAATACTGAGATTAAACGTTTAGAGTATGAGCCTAAAATGGATAGAATTAATATAAATAACTTTATCTTTATAAGACTTACTTTTGAAAATGAGTATGATCATAAAGAATTATATTATGATATTTATATTGAAGATGAAGATGGAAATAATGTTGAGAGAGCTTTAATTAGTGTTGAGAAACCTTTCACTAAAGTTGTTGATAAGATTGATTATTTGGTGAAATTAGATTATATGGCTAATAATGATGATTAAAAAATAATTAAAAAAGGGACTTAAAATTTAAGCCCCTTTATTTTTATATATTTATAATGGTTTTGTAGATAATACGAATTTATCATCTCTGTATTTTGTAGTATTTCCATTTATTATATCATTTAGTTTTAATTTTACCATCTCTATATTATCGCCATCAACTATATATAAAGTATCTCTGTCTTCTAAATAATAACCTTCATATTCAACATCATATCCAAAATTATCTTTTTCGATATTTTGAACTATGCATGCATTTCTGCTCTTCTTATCATCTTGAACCTTAAGAGCTATATCTTCAATATGTTTTAATGAAGAATATTCATCTTTTTCATCCATTCTTCCATTTTCATATTCTCTTTTTACCATTTTTGAAGTTGGATCAAATAATACAAACTCTTCTTCTGTTTCTAATCTTCCGTCATCAAAATCTGATTCTGATTGATACCAAACAGTATTGTATAATCTTTCTAATAATGTGTAGCCATCTTGATTATATGTAACATTATTAGCTTTAATAGATGCATTCACTTTTAAAGTTTTGCTGTTTCCATCCCAATCAGCCAATGGAGTACCTTCTTTTTTTGTTTTATCATCACTAGGTACATTTGATGTTAATGGTTTATCTATAGGACCTTGTTTGCTATTACATGATACAACTGCTATAAAAGATAATATAGTTAAAACAAATATCATTTTTTTCATGTAATTAACCTCCTCTACATTTTTTATTATATATATAATAACATAATAGAAAATGTAGTGTAAAAAAAAATTGTTTAAATATATTAAATTCAAAATATTTTTTAAATTTATTAATTTTGAAGTAAAGAAAAAGTATGAAAATTATATACTATTATATTTTTATGTAAATTTTATTGATATTTCATGTTTATTAGTATAAATTTAATTTATAATATTTTTTGACAAATTTTTATATTAATTTTATAATATATAAAACTAAATTTTAGGGGTATTACTATGCTTCAATATGCTGTTATAGGTGTAGGAACTTTAGGTAAAGCATTAATTAATAGACTTATGACAAAACCTTCAATAGAAGTATTTGCTATAGATAATGATATTAATGAGATAGAGGCTATAAAAAATAATGTTACTCAAGCTATGAGACTTGATTCTACTCAGAAAGAGGCTTTAGAGGCTATAGAAATCAATAAATTTGATGCTGTTATACTTACTATAGGTGAAGATATGATGACAAGTATATTAACAGCATTACTTTTAAAAGAACTTAATGTAAAAAATATTATAGCAAGATATTCTAATGAGAAGCATAAAGCCATACTTAGTATGATAGGAGTAACACATTTAGTTAGTCCTGAAGAGTCTATGGGTATACATATTGCAGAACAGCTTGAAGTTGGAGATACTGTTTTACTTTATGATTTAACAGAGTATCATTCTATAGTAGAATTTCCTGTTCATGGCAGTCTTGCTGGAAAAAATTTCAAAGAGCTTGATTTAAGAAAAAAATATAAAATTAATGTTGTGGCAGTGAAGAAAGAGACAGTCGGTATATTGGGAGAGAAAAAAATAGTTGTTGATTGTACACCTGATCCTGATGAGCCTATGGTTGAAGGTGATATACTTATTATTGCAGGACATGATAAAGATATAGAGAAGATGAATAAAAAAATGGCTGAATGATGAATACTTATCTTGCAAAAATTTTTATAGTTATTGGTGTAATATCAATAATAATTGGAATATTATTCTTATTTAAGATAAAAATTCCTTTTGGTAAATTGCCCGGAGATATTTTTATAAAAAAAGGAAATTTCACCTTTTCATTTCCTTTGACTACAAGTATAATTGTAACCTTGATACTTGCTTTCATTAGATGGATAATTTCTAAATTTTAGCAATTTGCATAATATATTTTTATTAATAATAAATTACTTTTTCTATTGAAAAAAAAATTAATTGATATACTATTATAAAGTCTAAAAGTAATGGAGGAAATATATGATAGTAAAACCGCAAATAATAAATAATGTATGCAAAACATCTCATCCTACAGGCTGTGCGAAAGAAGTTGAAAATCAAATAAATTATGTTAAATCTCAGCCTAAAATAACATCTAATATAAAAAATGCATTAGTATTGGGAGCTTCAGGAGGATATGGGCTTGCAAGCAGAATAGTATTAGCTTATAGTATGGGAGCTACAACTATGGGGGTATCTTTTGAGAGAGCTGCTTCAGAAGATAAAACAGCTACTCCGGGCTGGTATAATAATAAGGCATTTAGTGAATATGCCAAAAGAGATGGTCTTAAGGAAAAAACAATAATAGGAGATGCATTTTTAAAATCTTCTAAAGAGAATATTACAAAAGAGGCAAAAGAATTTTTCGGCGGTAAAATAGATTGTATTATATATAGTTTGGCTACAGGAATAAGAAAAGATGAAAATGAAGGAATAACATATCGTTCTACTTTAAAACCTATAGGTAAAGATTATAGCGGTTTTGGCACTGACTTTATGAAAGAGGAATTAATTAATGTAGAGATGCCAGCTGCAAGCGATGAGGATATAAAATCTACTGTTAAAGTTATGGGTGGAGAGGATTGGAAAGATTGGATTGAATTATTAATAAAAGAAGATATGCTTTCAGAAAATTGTATTACTTTGGCTTATTCATATATAGGACCTGAAATGACTAAAGCTATATATAGAGATGGTACTATTGGAAAGGCTAAAGACGATTTGGAAGCTACTGCTTTAAATATGGATAAGATGATGCAGGAGAAATTAAAAGGACATGCTTATGTGAGTGTTGCTAAAGCTGTTGTTACTAGAGCTTCTGCTGTTATACCTGCTATGCCTTTATATATCAGTATATTATTCAAAGTTATGAAAGATAAAGGTATACATGAAGGATGTATTGAACAGATGTACAGACAGTTTGCTGAAAAAATTTATTCTGGTAAAGGCTTTATACTTGATGAAGAAAACAGATTAAGATTGGACGATTGGGAAATGAGAGAAGATGTACAGAAAGAAGTTGCTGCTGCTTGGGATAAGATTAAAGATAATGATTCATTGAAAGCTAATGCTGATTTAGCACAATTTAGAGATGAGTATTTGCATCTTCATGGATTTGGTTTGGATGGCATAGATTATGATGCTGATGTACAGATATGATAATTAAATAATTTAAATATATTATAAAGGCATGCTGATAATTTTCAGTATGCCTTATTTTTATCATCATAAGTAATATATTTAATTACTTTAATTTTTAAGCCTCTCAAAATATCAACACTCTCTATACTGACAGCAACTATTCTAGGTATAATATCAATAATATATTAGCGTATTGAAACCCAGTCATAATTTGTGAGTTATTCTCTATGAGTGTTTTATGATGAAGTTCTTTTTCAGGCTTTAACTTTTTAGGCTTGTAATAATCGCAAATACAGTCTAAAGTAGACCTGCTTCCTATTTTATAATCAAAAGCTTTTGATGATATATTTTTGATAATGTTTTTTGAATCTAGTATTATTGTGCCTGTTTCTTTATTTAATTTTAGAGAGTCAAAGAAATTATTTTTATTAGGGTTGTCTATCTTTTTAGGAATGTAATTTAAATTGCTTTCAATTTGTAAGTTGGTGTACGGTTCTATGTTTTCAAGTAGTCTTTTGTGTCCCCACACATTTTATAGAATAGTCTAAATTATTATTCATCTATGCATCATTCAATTCTTTGCAAGCCATTTTTTTCTTTCTTTATTATAAACTTTCAAAAAATATTTTATTTTTCTTTCAAGCTGTTTTTTATCAAAATCATAATCCCAGTCATCTCTTGCAGTTAATGCTCCTAAACTAAATATTTTAAAAATAGCTTTCTGTTCTATGCCTTTACCAACCTTTTGATTTTTTACATTTTTGTCTATTAATGCTATATGCTCATAAAAGTCATTATCCGTTTGATTCAGCCATTGTCCTTTATCTGTTGTAGGCACTATGTCTTCAAAATCTATTTCTGAAAGTTTTTTTATTTCAGACAAATTCAAAAGTTTTTCATGCCTGCTTAAACTGTCGCCCATATTATAGTATTTGATATCAGCTTTTTTATTTTCTGCTTTTATTTTGGCATCTTTTATCAAAAACATTATAGCAACACCTGTTTGTATATTAAAAATATTTTCGCCTTCTCTCTTATCTTTTTTCTAAGATTGCCTTTTAAATCTACTATGTAAATATAATCAAAATCTTTCTGTACGCTTATTCTAAAGCCGTCATCTTGTTTTGAATCTAAATAGGCATTATTTGTTATAAATGCTATTATACCGTTATCATCACTTTTTATTCTCTCGCTTGCCCATCTTATAAATCTTTTATATATGTCATATTGTTTAGTTTTTTGAGCTTTACTGTTGGCTATGTATATTAATTGTATTCTTTTATCGAGTTCCTGATACAATACAAGTGTTTTTGAGTTTTCAAATATAGTATTTTATAAAGGATATCCTTTTTTTTATTTTTTATTATCCTTATTTACAGCTACAGCAAATTTCGGAAGTATAAGCATATAAATAAAAGATATTGCTATACTTATAAGATTAAAGAAAGAATAAGGCATATATTCTAAAGTATGCACTCCAAGTATGCTAGTCATGTAAACACCTGTAAGTGTCCAAGGAAGAAGCACTTCTGTGAGAGTTCCTCCTTCTTCCATAGTTCTTGAAAGTACTCCTCTATTAATATTATATTTGTCATATACTGTTTTTAATACAGAGCCTAGAGTTAAAAATGTAAATTGTAAACTACTTAATGCAGAGTTTATTATGAATGTTGTAAACCAAGTTATAAATATTAAACTTCTCACTCCAATTATAATTTTTATTAATAGATTCATAAGAGTATTAAAAGTACCTATTAATTCAAGCATAGCTCCGTATGTGAGTGCAAGTATCAAAAATAATACACTAGGCATCATACTTATCATACCGCCTCTGTTTAATAAGGTATGCAAATTGGAAGGTATAGTATCTGAATTAATAGTTTCTGACATTGAAATATTAAATCCAGTTACAAAAGATTTCATAGCATTAATTATTCCAAAATCTTGAAATAAAGCACCAAGTATTATAGCGATTAAACTTCCTATAAACATTGTTATTATAGGATTAACTTCTTTAATGCTTGCAATTAATACGAATATAGGCGGAATAAGTAGAAATATATTGAAATTAAATATATTATCCAATGATATTAAAATTTCTTTTGCTTCTTTTAGATTTAAAATGTCTGTATTTATAGGATATGCATTAAAACCTAATATAGTAAAAACAATTGCTGCTAATATTGCAGAAGGTATAGTATTTACAAGCATAGTTTTTATATGATTTTGTAAAGTTGTACCTGCTCCAAGTGCTGATAGTACTGTAGTATCGGATATTGGAGAGTTTTTATCTCCTAAATATGCTCCACTTATAATAGCCCCTGCAACCAATGGAAGAGGTATATTTGCTGCCTGAGCTATACCTATAAATGCCACTCCTGCAGTAGATGCTGATCCCCAAGAAGTACCTGTAAATATTGATAAAAATGATGTTACAATAAATGCAGTTAACGGTATGAATGAAGGGTGAATAAATTTTATTCCATAGTATATAAGCATAGGTACTGTACCTGAATACATCCAAGAACCCACTACAATGCCTATAAGTATGAATATTAATACTCCAATCCAAGTATCAATAATTTTTTTAATAAATGCATTTTCTATATCTTTCCATTTATATCCAGCAGAATATGCTATTATACATGATATTAATGTGCCTATTGAAAGTAAAAATTCTATAGGTACTGAATATTTAACAGTGAATATTAAAACAGTAATTATAATAAATAAAAGCGGAAATATCTGCCAGAATTTATTTATAGTTTTTATTTTCATAAATAATCCTAATTTTATATATTATAGTTTTATTGAGTAATATATAAACTATTTTTGTTGTAATGTCAATAGTTACAACTATGAAATTTATCATTGACTTTTAAGAAAAAATGATATACAATATAACATACTGTAAAATAAAATAGCTTATAGGCTATTATTTTTGATTGCAAATATTTCTTATTGATATAAAATATAAGAGAATATTTCCGATAATGAAGTAATTGTAAATTTTATGGAGGCATAATAAATGGCAGAGCAGACAGAGCAACAACCTATTGAAAGTACCGAAAATAGAGTTGATCTCGAAGATAGTACAAACCTTGTTACTTTTAGATTAGGCAGCGGTGAGTATGCTATAGATATCATGCAGGCTAAAGAGATAATTAAAATGGAAAAGATTACTCTTATACCTAATGCCCCAGATTTTGTAGAAGGTGTAATCAATTTACGTGGTAATATTATACCTATAATAGATTTGAAAAAGAGATTCAATTTAGAAGAAACAGAAGGAGATAAAAATACAGGTATCATCATAGTAAAAATAGAAGATGTTGATATGGGTATTATTATAGATGCTATATCAAAAGTAGTATCTATTGCCAATTCAGATATTCAGCCTCCTCCTCCAATGCTTTCAGGTATAGGGCAGAAATATATTAAAGGTGTTGGTAAATTAGAAGACAAATTATTGGTAGTATTAGATTTAGAGAAATTATTCACTACTGATGAAGAGGAAGAAGAAACTGTTGCAGAAAGCTAAAATATTAGAAAGTAGCAGTTATAACTTTACTCTCGCTGATAATTATATCAAGTATTTCATCATTATCATCTTTTGGTATTGATGGAAGTATTTGATAATCGTATGCCAAACCTATTCTTAAAGCATTTTTATTTGTTCTTAAAATATTATCATAGTATCCATTACCAAATCCTAATCTCCCACATTTTTCATCAAATGCCAAAGCTGGTATAATAAACATAGATACTTCTTCTATATTACAATCTTTGCAATATTCAAAAGGTTCTCCGCATCCGAATTTGGTATTTCTATTTATATCTTTATCATAATCATTAATATATTTTAATTTCATATTATGATTATCTATAATGAAAGGCACGGATACTTTGATATTATTTTTTAAGGCATAATTGATTATTTCATATGTAGAAACTTCATTATTGAAATCTATATATACGGATATAGAAGCGAATTTATTGATATTTACTATATTTTTAAATTTTTTAAAAATTACAGCACTTTTATCTCGTATAAAATCATCATCTAAATTATTTCTAATGAGTTTAAATGATTCTCTTATAATTTTTTTTGCTTCTTTAATATTGTTATCATTAAGAAGAGAAGTTTTCATCTTTAAATTCTACTAATAATTCTTGTAATAATTTATCTCTAATAATTTGATCTATAATTTTCTGTGAAGCCATACCTATATCGATAAATTGTACAGCAAAACCTTTAGGTAAATCAGGTTTTTGTTTTTCGTTATTTATCCAAACAACTTTAGCCTCAGTAAATAATTTGAAATCTTTAAAAGATATTGTAAGACCTAACATATCGCCTTTATCAGGTATATTAGTATCAGATGATATATAAGCTCCATTTCCACTAATAGAAAGTATATTTCTGTCTATAGTGCCTCTAATTTTATCTTTATATGCTATAATAACATTCAAAGGCCAATTTACTCTTGAATATTGTCTTCTTTTCTTATTAGCTTCCTCATCCGATATTTTATTTACTTCAGATTGTATAGCCTGTACTATTACATTAGTATCCGTATTCTTATGGAATATTAAAGAATTAGGATATAAATTAGTATCAAAATCATCTAATATATCTGTAAGTACCAATCTTATTTGAGGATTAATTTTTTTGATTTTTTCTATGAAAGTATTAATAACATCTTTTTCATTTTTATTATATCTTATTATATAAAAGTATATATCTAAATTGTTTTCTAATATATGTGCCAAGGAAGAATTAGTATCATGAAAAGTACTTATATCAAATTCATTATTAAAAGCATTTTTATATTTCATTAAAATAGCGGGATTATTTTCTATAATTACACCTTTTATTTGTTCTTTATCCATTATTAATTATCCTTATAATATTTACAATAAGTATAACATAATTTTTTATTTATGCAATATTTGAATAGAAAAAATACTTATACTATATTATTTATAATTTTTTATTAATATGTTATAATTTACAAATAAATCTTAATTTTAAAGGTATTATTTATGCGAGCAAAAGACAAGGCAAAAGAGATATGGGATAGTATTTCTTTAGACATTACTTTGGAAAAATTAAAATCTATTATTGATAAATCCAAGGATATATTAAATGTATCTTCATCTACACATCTTTCAAAGTTTCTAAAAACAATTCAATTGATGATAGATATGATAGGTGATTATATTAATGGTAATTATAAAAATATACCTTGGAAAACTATTGCATCTATAGCAGCAGCTTTGTTATATATAGTAATACCGATAGATGCTATACCTGATATTATACCTTTAGCTGGTTTACTGGACGATGCATTTATAATTGGTTTATGTTTGAAATATTTTTCTGAAGATCTAAATAAATATAGTGAATGGAAGTATGGAAAATCAGAAGATATTGAAGATACAGAATATGCAGATATAGAAAAAGATATTGATGAAGTAGAATATGAAATAGTGGATGAGGAAAATAAATAGGAAATATAGTTTTGTATACAGAAGATATATTTACAAAGAGTATAAAATATTTAAAGGGTGTAGGTTCAAAATATGCTGAAATACTTGCAAAAAAGAATATAATTACTTTATATGATTTAATAGCTTTTTTTCCAAGGGCATATGAAGATAGAAGAAAAACTTTAAAACTTCATGAGGCATTAGAAAACAAAGAGAAAACAAGTGTTGTTTATGTTGAAGTTATAGATATATCAAGCTTTACTTTTCAATATAAAAATAAGCCTTTAGTAATAGTTACTGATGGAGTTTCAATATGCGAAGTACCTATTTATGGAGGAAGACTTCCTGCTGGAGTTGCAAAAGGAGAAAAGCTATATTTAACAGGTAAATTTTTGAGAAGCGGTAGAGGTAAACTTCAATGCAGAATGACGGAATTTGAAAAACCTTCTTCTAATGCATTATCATATGGTAAAATTGTTCCTATATATCCTCTTACAGAAGGGCTTTCTCAAAAAAAATTAAGAACTTTAATTGTAAATGAGCTTGTCAATTTTGAAAAGAATATGAAATATGATATTCCAAGTATCATTAAAAAAAAATATAGACTTAAAAGTTTTGTATCTTCAATTATGGAGATGCATTTTCCAACTTCTTTTGAGGCTCTTGATGAAGCTAGGGAAAGTTTAATTTTTGAAGAGTTTTTAACTTTTCAATATATACATTTAAGCGAGAGAAGACCTAATATTTTAATAAAAGAAGAAAGATATAATTCTTCAAATTTATTAGAGAAGATAAAATCAAGTTTAACTTTTGAACTTACGGCTGATCAATTAAATACAATAGAAGAAATAAAAAATGATCTATTTTCAAATAAGCAAATGTTTAGATTACTTCAGGGAGATGTTGGAGCAGGAAAGACTATCGTAGCATTTTTAACTTCTTTGATACCTGTAGAATCTGGTTTTCAAACTGCATTTTTAGCTCCCACTGAAATATTAGCATTGCAGCATTATAATACATTCAAAAAGATTATTAAGTCATCAGGTTTAGAAGATATTATAAAAATAGATATATTAACTTCATCTGTTAATCAAAATGAGAGAGGATATTTACTGAAAAGACTTAGAGAAGGAAAAAGTAATATATTGGTAGGTACTCATTCTATACTTTATGATGAAGTTGTATTTAAAAATCTTTCTTATGCAATAGTAGATGAACAGCAGAGATTCGGAGCGGCACAGAGAAATAAATTACTTTCAAAAGGAACAAATGTTGATTATCTTCTGATGACAGCAACTCCAATTCCGCAGTCTTTAGCTTTAACATTATTTGGAGAGCTTGATTTATCAATAATAAAAAGTATGCCTAGCAGTCGAAAAGGTGTGCTTACAAAGTATAAAGAGCTTTATGAAAGAGATCATTGTTACAAATTCTTAAAAAGCAGAATAGCAAAAGGTGAGCAAGGATATGTCGTTTTTCCGCTAATAGAGAATAATGATTCCAGCTTTATTACTCTATCAAGTGAATTTCAAAGAGCAAAAGAAACTTACTTTTCAGATATTCAAATAGAAATTATACATGGTAAGATGAAAGATGAAGAAAAAGAATATATAATGAATAGATTTTCAAGAGGGGAGATAAAGGTATTATTTTCAACTACAGTTATAGAAGTAGGAATAGACAATCCAAATGCTACTACAATATTAATAGAAGGTGCTGAGCGTTTCGGTTTATCTCAGCTTCATCAGTTAAGAGGTAGGGTAGGCAGAGGAGATAAATTAGGGTACTGTTATTTAATATTACATAGCGAGCTTAATGATATAATAAAAGAAAGAATTAACATAATATGTGAAACTACTGACGGATTTAAAATATCTGAAAAAGATTTGGAATTGAGGGGAGCAGGCGAGTTTTTAGGAGATAAGCAAAGCGGTATACCTGATTTTAAACTTGGAAATATTATAAAAGATAAAGAGATAATGCGTAAAGCAAAAGATGAAATGCGTGATATACTAAAAGAAAATAAAGAAAGTTTCATAAAAGAAAATAGTATTTTTATATTCAAAGCTAATTATTTAAAATCGAGAATAGTGAAAGATGAATAGTTTTATACTTTTCAATTTTAATTACATACCCCTCCCTTTATTATTTTATAATATACTGTAAATTCTAATCTAATTTATTTTATTGTATTATTAGAAATTTTAGTACCCACCCAAGTTATGATTAAATTTTGAATTTATTTAACGCACGGTGAACTGAATTTGATATATAATGAAAGTTATAATTGACAATAAAACTATATTTTTTATTTTGTTCTGCGTGCGGGAAAGTTCATTTTAAATTTAAATAAATCTAGGGTGGGTGTTATATTTTTTATTTGAGTTTGAATGAAATTTTTTATTATTTTTTTACTTAAAATTAACAAGGAAATAGGGCGGGGAGTTAGAGTTAAATGCTCAATTAAATAATGATGCTTTTAACTTCAAATTTCATATGGCATAAAAAAAGAAGTTCCATTATGAATAGAACTTCTTTTATTATTGTTAATATTACTAATTATATATCAATTATGTTTTTAATTTGTTAAAGCAATAAATCATTAGCTAATACTTTAGTTGTAATCTATATTTAATCAGTTTCTCGCTAGTAGTATTAAGAAATTATTCTTTAATAAATTTTTTGAAATTAGCTACTTTTTCTTTAGCAACAGCAAGTCTTTTATCTTTACTTTCTTTTACACAAACTTCAAAATAGAATTTGATTTTTGGTTCAGTACCAGAAGGTCTGATAGTAATTTTTGTCTTGTCTTCTAATATATATTGAAGTACATTAGATTTAGGCAAAGTAATATCTTTTATTTTTTTACCGCTGTTATCATAAACTTCTTTTTTCTCATAATCACTTATAGTTTCTACTTTAACACCAGAAATATCTTTAGGTAAATTGTTTCTATAATAAGTCATCAAATCAGCTATAGCTTTGGCTCCGTCAGCACCTTTTTTGGTTATTGATACAGTTTCTTCATAGAAATAACCATATTTTTCATAAATGCTTTCTAAGTAATCAGCCAATGTTATATTATTATCTTTACAATAAGCAAGTACTTCAGCTAGAATCAAACATGAACTAACGCCATCTTTATCTCTTACATTTGAGTTTATACAATATCCAAAACTCTCTTCAAATCCAAATAAATAAGTTCCGTCCTTTTCTCTCTCTATAACATCAGCAATCCATTTAAATCCAGTAAGAACATCATAAATTTTTACATTATTAGAATTAGCAATAACTCTTGCAAGTTCCGTAGTTACTATAGTTTTTACTATAAATGGATTTTGTATATTTTTTTTATTATTAATTAGATAGTATGATATTATAGATCCGATTTGATTACCAGTAAGATACATATAGCTTCCGTCTTTAGTAAGCAAAGCACATCCCATTCTATCACAGTCAGGATCAGTACCCATAACAAGCTCAGCACCGATTTCTTTAGCTTTATCAACAGCTATTTGCAATGCTTCAGGATTTTCAGGGTTAGGGGAGTCAACGGTAGGGAAATTTCCATCAGGTGGTTGAGCACCTTCTAAAGTTGTTAAATTAGTAAATCCAGCCTTTTTTAAAGCCATAGGAACCATTTTGTATCCAGAACCATGAATAGGAGTATAAACTATTTTTATATCATGATGTTTTTTAATGATATCAGGATTAACAAGATAAGACATTAAATCATTCATGTATTTATCTTCAATATCTTTTCCTATAATAGTAACTTTTGAGGAATCTCCCATTTTTACTTCTTCGGGCTTAACTTTTAAAACTTCATCTATTATGTTTTTATCATGAGGCGGTACAACCTGAGCACCGTCAGTCCAGTAAACTTTATATCCATTATATTCTTTAGGATTATGGCTTGCAGTAACAACTATACCAGCAATACAGCCTAAATCTCTAACAGCATAAGAAAGTAGGGAAATAGGGTGAATATCATCATATAAATAAACTTTTATACCATTTGAAGAAAGTATCTCAGCAGCCGATTTAGAAAATACATCAGAATTATTTCTAGAATCATATCCTATAGCAACTTTATAATCACTTTTACCTTGTTTTAATATATAATTTGCAAGACCTTGAGTAGCAACACCTACAGTATATTTATTCATTCTGTTGGTACCTACTCCCATTATTCCTCTAAGTCCACCTGTACCAAATTCTAAATCTCTGTAAAATGCATCTATTAATTCTTTTTCATTTCCTGCATCTAATAATGCTTTAATCTCTTTTTTTGTTTCTTCATCATAAGATCCATTAAGCCATGAATCAATTCTTGCTTTAACTTCTTGTTCCATATATTCACCTCTATTTATTATTTATTATATAAAAATTTTAACAAAAAAATTAATAATTTCTATATATAAATTATAGTATACAAAAAGTATATAATCAAGTGAAAATATGTTAATTATTTAGGCATAGATTTACCGTAATGTATATTAGCCCAAGTAACTCCTAAAAAATTATACCATCTTTTATCATTAGTATCTTTAAGAAAAAACTTTGCCTTCAGTACTTCCTCATTTTGTTATACTATCAGGCGAACTTATAGTTGTTAATGATGAGCAAAGATTAAATGCATTATTATCTGTTGTAGTTAATTTGTCATTTAATTTTATAGTTTTTAACGATTTTACATCAAATATGAAATGTAGATACTACTATAGTTTGTAAAGTTGATGGAAAATTAATATATAGAATTATTATAGTATTTTTTGTTACTATAATTTAGGTACTTTGAATCTTATTCCAAGTAAAACCTCATGATATCCATCTATTTTGGTATCTAATAAATATCTGTATCCCAAATCAATAGACATATAAGGCAACACATTAAATGCCATTCCTCCACTAAATCCGAAAACTATTGTGCTTTTTGAAAATCTATTTTCTATTTTATTTTCTTTATTTATAAGATAATCATTTATTCTAGTTCCTACCGAAAGTCCTAAATATATAGTAAAAGGTGGGTATTTATTTAAAAGTGTTTGTCTATAACTTTCATCTGTTAATTCTTCTTTAATAAGGAAAAAGTTAATATCAAAATATACAGAACCTAATAAGGTATGCATTGCAATATCATTTGTCATTCCTATTACATTTCTTCCCATATATTCGAATTCAAATCTTACAGGAGATGATTTATTTATAGTAGGTATACTGTATCCTAAAGAGAAACCGCCTCCCAAATAATTAAAATATCCTCTATTGCCGTCATCTTTGATATAGGTATGATTTCCGTCATGTGAAAATATAAATTTAGGAGTGATGTATAATCCTTCAGGAATAAATGAAAATAATTTTTGAGTATTTCCTAATATTAATAAAAACATAAATACCATTAAACAATATTTTTTCATCTAATCCGCTCCTAAAAATTCAACCTTAAAGATGCTATAATATCATGATTAGATTGAAGTTCTGTAGTGAAAGTTAGCCTATAACTTAAATCCAAACTAATTAAAGATGTTATATGAAATGCTACCCCTACACCTAAACCGTAAAGAAATTGTACTTTGTTATAGTAGTAATTATTTTGAAAAATTCCGTTATACTCAAAACTCGTTTTTGTTATATATGTATTTAATGCAGCCCCCATTAAAAAACCGCCGTAAACTGACATAACAGGTCTTTTACCGCCGTTTATTTTGTTTCTAGCTGAGTCTGGATTATTATAATTTATATACCAAAAATTATAATCATAATAGGCAGCAAATAAAAATGTATGCGACTGCATAGTTTGTATTGTTGATATGTAAGCATTTCCAGGAACAGGATTTCTATAAAGATATTCAAATTCAAGTCTTACAGTAGAGTATTTATGAAATATATCAAAATTATAACCTAAAGCAATACCTCCTCCTACATATAGGTTTTGAATATTTTTTTTATCTTTAGGTTTTTTTATTCCAGAATCTTCTATTTCAAATAAAAATTTAGGTGCTAAATATGCTCCTATATCCATAGCCATAAGTATATTGCTGAAAGATACAATAATTAAGCAGTTAATAACAATTTTTTTTATCATATTATAAACACCATAAAATTATTTCATAAATATCAAAATAGTATTCCAATAGCCAATCTTGGAAGCGGTACAAATCTTAATATACTTTTATATGACATACCTATCTCTAATATTGATACATCTAAAAAAGGACGAATACCGCTATTTATACTTAAACCTCTTGATATATCTATTCTAAATCCCATCTCTCCTGATACATAAAAATCCCATATATTTGTATTTCTATTAGTGTATGATGATTCTGCTTTTTGATACTCTTTTCCATGAGTTATAAATAATGTTGTACCTATTTTAGGCATTAAGAAAAATCCTGAAGCTCTGTTTTTATTATTAAAATAGAATCTCATTCCTGCAGAAAAACCAATACCATATACATTTCCATTATATTTAGCTTTGGCATTATCATAATAAGTTTTCATAGTATAAAATCCAGCATCAGCATTAATTTCCATTTTTTCTGTAAGTCTGTATGTATAAGTGATATCCAATCCAAAATTACCTTGAAGTTTTAGATTATTGGGATCATTGCTTGGTAATACAAGATTCACAACTGATGGAGCTATAAGCATATAAAATATAGTAGGTCCGAAATTCATGCCTATTGAATGTCTATGTGAATTGATACCATTTTCATTATTTGTTGAAATTGTATTAGTTTCAGCTGCAAAAATGCCGTTAGTAAGTATAAATAAAAATAAAGCTATTAATATATTCTTTCTCATATTCATACCTCACTAAAATCTCAAACTGAAACCTATTCTTGGGAATATAGCAAATCTTATTGCTGAAACATAATTAGCCCATGTAGGAAAAGAATCCCAACTTGGTATTATAGTGTTAATATCAATTAAGCCGCTTCCAAAAAATCCTATTCCCTCTCTTATATCCGCATAAAGACCTGGAATTCCAGAACGTACATAATATCCTATTTCAAATAATGATATATCTATATAAGGCTTAACAGGCCATTCTTTATCTGGGAATAATTCTATAGTCCAACCAAGTTCATAAGAAAGATACATTGTAGTATCAACTGTATGTCTTTTTGTATGAAGTCCTGAAACACCGTTTTGAGTTTCAATATCATACATTAATACTTCAACTCCAAATCTGAAAGTATTTACAACCTGTTTCTTTTTTCCACCGTAAAATTTTAATCCTATTGTAGCAGGAAAATAGTATAGAGAAGTCTTAAGATAAGTATCAGAACCTACTAGAGTGTCAATATTATCTTTTATACCTCCTGGCAGTCCTCCTGTACCAATAGGAACAATATCTCCTACTTTGTCCCTAGGTATACTAAGTTGGAATGTCATAGATTGAACACCAAATCCTATTTCTACTCCTATACGCGGATGAAGCAATAATGTATATGATATAGTAGGTACATACCAAAAACTCCCTTTAGCATCTAAAGCAGTTAAATATTTATCTATTTCTCCTAAATTAATATTTGCTAAACCTGTAAATGTCTCATAGTTATCAAATATTGTATTAACCATAGGAGGAAACAAACCTGCATATCCTGGGCTTAGATTAAAGCTTATAATCTGTCTTCCTTTAATCCAGCTATAAGTATTTGTATCAGATTGTGTTGATAATGCTATCCCTTTAGCATATAAATTAATAAAAGATATATT
Source organism: Brachyspira sp. (assembly GCF_029258575.1). GTDB lineage: Bacteria > Spirochaetota > Brachyspiria > Brachyspirales > Brachyspiraceae > Brachyspira. Next base: position 24,091 of record NZ_JARHYI010000069.1, read on the forward strand.
AAATACTATAATAGCTATAAGGAATTTTTTCATAAAATATGACCTTAAAAAATTATTTTTTTGGACCTATTGTATTAGGGTTTCCAAAATTATTGCTGTTTAACCCTCCAAATAATTCTTCTAATCTCTTTTTTTCTTCTTCTGTGGCACCTGAATTCTGAGCTATTTTATCAACATCTATTTTACTTGGATCTCCTCCACTGTTTACTATTTCGCCCATAACTCCAGTCATATTTTCTTCGCCTACTATATTCATAACTTCATCAATACTCTCTTTTGCTTTATCATCCATTTCTACTGTATATAAATTATCTCCGCCAGGAACTACTACTATATTGCCTTTGTTTCCTCCAGTATAAATTCCTCCGATTCCTAATATAGTATCTTGAAATGTATAATCTGTTCCAGCAATATTTAATTTATCTCCATTTACAGATACACCTTGCCAAGTGTCATTTTTCATTTTGCCTAAAAAGAAATCAGGTCCGGGTTCTGTTATAGTTAAATTTGTTTTTTTACATGAAAATGCAAATAAAAAAACAAAGAGTATTATGCAATATCTTTTTAACTTCATTATGATCTCCTAAAAGAAAATTATAATTTAATTATATAATTTTTATAAATAAAAACAACTAAAATAAAAATAGCATTATATAAACTCGGATATTTTTATATTAAAATTTAATATTGGTATATAGGAATAGTGTTTATATGGTTAGTATAAATAATATTTGTAAAATAATTAATTATGAATAATATGTATTATAAATATTTTGGTAATTGTATTAGATAATGTCTTGACAGAAAATTTGAATTGAAGTAAAATTCCAAAATATGCATTTAAGAAATTAAGGTAAATCTTTTATTTTATGAATAAAAATACAGAACATATTACTTGTCTAATTAATCATGAAGAAAGTTTTAAAAGAATTATTATAAATAGAAACTATAAGACAAAAAGATATTATATAGATTTTTTTGTAGCAGGATATAAATATAATAATGGGAAAGATGTAATAGATTTTCTATTAGATAATGAGCCTGTAAATTTACTTCGTGATATAACAAATCCTTATGATAGATTTGCTATAGCCATTTATGATAGAAGTTATGATTTTAGATTAGGATATGTTCCAAGCATCATTTCCCCTTTGATATCGTATAAATTAGAAGATAAAAGAAATAAGGTATATGCTAGAATAAAAAAGCTAAAATTAGATGAATCAGATGAATGTAAGATAGAGATTAGAGTATTTATAGATATAGCCAAAAAAAGAAAAAAAGATATAATTTATAATGATTGCATATAAATTGATATATGATATTATATACTTATGATAAATAAAGTTTCCGTAAAAACAGAGATTGAATTTCAAAAAATAAAAGACAATTACATAAAAGAGCCTTTCAAATACTGTATTTATATATTAACAGGAAAGGAAAGACTTTTTAAGAAGGCATTTGTAGCGGCTATGCATTCATATATGTTTCCAGATGAAGGCGATAGTGAGATGAATTACAGTGTTTTTTATGATAAAAATGATGCTGTAGGATTTGCACCTTTAGAGGTGGCAGATACTCCTCCTTTTGGCTCCAAATTGAGATTAATTGTAATTTATAAATATAATAATTTTCAGGAAGATTTTTTAGAGTACTGCTTAAATCCATCAAAAACTGCTGTAGTTATACTTGAAACTGAAAATACTTTGGAAGATGATCCCATATATAAATATTTTTCAAAGAAGCAAAGCAGTAATAATTTATATTTTATAGATTTTCCTTTACCAGATGAGAAAGATTTCAGGGGATTGATTAATGCTTATATTATTAAACAGGGAAAAAAAATATCTACTGATGCTATAGAATATTTAATTAATAATATAAATTTAGATTATGATTCTCTTTATTCGGAACTTTCTAAAATATGCAGTTATAATGATAAAGAATATTTAAATGTTGAAGATATAGTTGATTTTACATATGTATCTAAAAACAGGAATATTTTTGATTTTTTAGATGCTGTTTTTGAAAGGGATAGAAAAAAATGTTTTATTATAATGAATAGATTAGATCAGGATGCATCTTCATCTTTGGCATTAATGATGAATAATTTTCTAGCCATATACTATATGAAAATATTTACTCCTCAAACTACTTTAAATGAAATAAGCAAAATAACAAAAATACCAGAATTCATATTAAAGAAGAAAAAATCTTCATTGAAACTATTTAGTATAGAAGAAATAGTTAACATAATGTCGAAAATATCATATTTAAATACATTAAGTGTAACAACTCCAAATAATATTTTTAAAGCACATTTTGAATTATTTTTATTTACAATTACAAAATTATAATTATATAGTATGTAATTATAAGGTTATTAAATGATTGAAATTATTTTAATGTATTCGTTATTAAAATTTATTTGTTATTAATAAAAAATTATCTTTGACAAATAATGGTTTATTTTGTATAATAGATTATTATTTGTAGGAGAATGCTTATGTATTTAGTAAACCTTATGGAACAAAAAGTTTCAAAACTAGCAGATTCATATTTGAAAGAGAAAAATATTCCTGTTAACACTAATATGCGTATGGATATAATAGCATACACATTAAATAGAGTTCAGTCTCAATATGTTACAAGTGCTAGAGGTGTTCTTCATAGTTATAACAAAGATCCTATACAAAGCAATACAGAAGTATTAAGCATTATAGCAGATGCATGTGAAATAGTAACTAGAAGAAAAGAAAATACATTGTTAGAATCAGTTCCATCTATTTATGAAAGTGGATATTATTTAACTTATCCAAGTATAATGGGTAATATTACATCTTCCAATAATTTTGAGAAGATTGATAATGCTTTAGTTTATATATTTTCTGAAGGAAATATACTTCATGGATATGGAGTTAATTTCCCTAATCCTGCTATAGTATCAAGTAATGTTCCTGGAAAATTCATGTTTTGCTTTATGCCTAGAAAAGTAAATTCAAATCAAGATATAGAAGTAAAATTGGATATAATTATAGAATCTGAAAAATACATGCAATATGAAAATGTACTATCGTATAAATTAAGACCTTCATATTATAATGCTGGAGATATGCCTTTATTTTCTATAGAGGAAGTTAATGATATACTTCTTATAGAAAACAATAATATACCTAGTTAATTATAATATAGCTTATTACTGTTTAAGAGAAATTAATGAGAGTAATTCGTTTCATAGTATTCGCTTGTTTTTTAGTTATTTTTATAGTTATAGCGAATATAATTCATAAAAATATGAGTTCCTATGAGGTTGTAAGCATAACAAGTCCTTTTACATATTATAATTTGATATCCTACAGTAATAATGATGTAAAATCTTTGGCTTCGCTTTCTTTTAAGGCATCTTTTGAAAGTTTATCAGAAATGTTTGATATTGATAGAGCATTTATTGCAAATAATATTTTAAGAAAAAATATTAAGATAAGAGAAGATGATGCTGAATTGATTGTATTTACTGATAATGATTCTATATCGCAAATAACAATTAGCTGCTCAAATAATGTAGCCCCATTTTTAGAAAATATTTTGAATAGTTTATCTTCTAATAACATACAATTAGAAAATCAGGTTTTAGATGATGAAGAGGGTAATATTTTAGCAGAAATATATTCTCATAAAACGGATAGCTATAAAATAATAGTAACAAAAACATATATGTCAAATAATACTAATTTATCTATAGACTATATTAAATTATAAATATAATAATATATTTTTTGTATTATTTGTATAAAACAAATTTTTTTTCTTGACAAATAATTTACTTGATATATAGTAATATTACTAAATAAGATTAATTATTAATTATTTTGCAAGGAAATTAAGTTATGAATAATACAAGAAATACAATACAAAAACAAGTTATTTTAAATGCGGTGAGAGAATTACAAAATCACCCAACTTCAGAAGAAGTATATAACTATATAAAACCAAATTTCCCTTCTATAAGTTTGGGAACAGTATATAGAAATTTAAATTTGTTATCAGAAACAAAAGAGATACAGAAATTGTCTATAATAGATGATGCTGTTCGCTTTGATCATATAACAAATGATCATTATCATTTTCAATGCAGCAAATGCAAAAAATTATTAGATATACCTATGGAATATCAGAAAAAACTAGATGAATTAGTTTCAAGTGAATATGAAGTAGAAGTATTTAAACATGATATAGTATTTTCTGGTATCTGTAAAAAATGCAGAAACTCTTGATTATATTATACTATCATTAATGAAATTGCGACTTCTATTTTTTAGTAATAACTATATTGAAAGTCTTGATTTTAATATTTATATTTTATATACTATTTATTATAATAACATTTTAAATTAAGGAATAATTATGTCAAAAGGCTATTTAGCTTTAGTGCTGCATGCTCACTTACCTTATGTGAGACACCCTGAACATGAAAATTTTTTGGAAGAAGAGTGGTTATATGAAGCCATAACAGAAACTTATATACCTCTACTAGACGCTTATGATCGTATGGTTAATGACGGCATAAACTTCAAAATAACTATGAGTGTTACTCCACCTCTTATGAACATGCTTGCTAATGAGTTGCTCCAAAATAGATATGTTAATTATATAGAAAAATTGATTAAACTTGCAGAGATGGAATGCGAGAGAACTTCATTGGAGCCTAATTTTCATCATACTGCTGAGTTTTATAGAGATAAATTTAAGAAGATAAGAGATATTTTTGTTTATAAATATAATAAAAACATATTGAATGGTTTTAGGTATTTTTTAGACAGAGGAAATTTAGAAATCATTACATGCGGAGCAACACATGGATTTTTTCCATTTATGCAGGAATATCCTAATGCTATAGAAGCACAATTGAGAATGGCTGTAAAAACGCATGAAAAACATTTAGGAAGAAAGCCTACAGGAATATGGCTTGGAGAATGTGGATTTTTCCCTGGACTTGAAAAACATCTTGCTAATAATGGAATAAAATATTTCTTTGTAGATACTCATGGAATAATGTATGCTGATAAAGTTCCAAAATATGGAGTTTATGCTCCTTTATACTGTTCAAGAGAAAGTAAAGTGGCGGCATTTGGAAGAGATATAGAAAGTTCAAGAAGCGTATGGAGTGCTGAAGTAGGCTATCCGGGTGATTTCAGATATAGAGAGTTCTACAGAGATATCGGTTATGATTTACCATTTGAGTATATAAAAGACTTCATACAAAGTAACGGACTTAGAAAAAATACAGGAATTAAATACTATAGAATTACAGGTAAAGACTGTGCTAAAGAGCCTTATAATCCAGAGTGGGCTATGGAGGCTGCTGGAGATCATGCGGGTAACTTTATGTTTAATAGAGAGAATCAGATAGAATATTTATCCTCTGTTATGGATAAACCGCCTATAGTTGTATCACCTTATGATGCTGAACTTTTTGGGCATTGGTGGTATGAAGGACCTATGTTCATAGAATTTTTAATGAGAAAGATTCATCATGATCAAAATACGATAGAAACTATAACACCTAGAGAGTATTTGGAAAGGCATCCTATAAATCAAATATCAATGCCTTCTATGTCAAGCTGGGGTGCTAATGGTTACGGAGAAGTTTGGCTTAATGGTACTAATGGATGGATATACAGACATTTACATAAGGCTGCTGAAAGAATGATAGAATTAGCACATGACTATTATAATGAAACAGGGCTTTATGAAAGAGCATTAAATCAGGCTGCTAGAGAACTTCTTCTTGCTCAAAGTAGCGATTGGGCTTTCATTATGCATACGGGTACTATGGTTGAATATGCTGTTAATACTACTAAAATATATATAAAGAGGTTTACAGATCTTTATTATGCTATTAAAAACAGAGATTTAAACGAAGAATGGCTAAGTAAATTAGAATGGCGTGATGATATTTTCCCAGAAATGGATTTTAGAATATATAATTAAATAAGCTAAATAAAAATAAAGAGTATGTATTTTTATATGCATACTCTTTTTTATATTTATTGATTTTTGATATTTTTTACATACCACTCTGTATCTCCTAGATTTTCTTTTAATATTTCTTCAAGTCCTTTAAGATTATGAGAGCCTAGAAGTTCATCAGTATTTTTATTGTATAATTCTATATTTACAGAATCTAATAATATTTTTATTAAATTATCTCCCCTTATACCACTGTCTGATTCTGCTCCTATTAAGATATATATATTATCTTCATCATCTTCTATTATGTCTTCATCATTGTTGATTGAATAATTTATATAATTGCCTGATTTTCTTTTTATACGGAAATAAAGATTTGTATTTTTTTTTATTTGAGTACTGAACACTAAAACTGTAGCAATTGAATCATTATCATAAACTGATGAGAAGTCATCAGCAATAGCTGTATATACAGCCACAGCAAATGTTGATTCATTGTATTTGTCTATATTCATAAAATATATGATATCAGAATCTATATTTACTTCCCATTGTGCTAAAAGATTTGAGCATAAAATAAAGAATATTATTAATGTAATTTTAAAAACTTTTTTCATTATTTAAAACCCCTATATTAGAAAATATATTTAAATATAATCAATATTATAGAAATATAACACTATTTTTCTAATGATTCATTAACATATTTTTTTATAATTATTGATATTGGAATATTTTTTATTATTTCTTCTAAAGTTTAGAATATCTCTAATTAAATTAAAATCTATTTTTATAGATAAAATAGATTTTGGAGATGGCGGGACTCGAACCCGCGTCCTACGAAGCGTACCATATTCGTCTACATAGCATATCTTATCTTTAAAAGTTTCGCCTTATAGGTAGAAGACAAGCAGAAAAACTATAAGACTAGCATGAGTGTACGTAATATTAGGCTCATACGGCACCTAATACAAGTTCTATGTGTTTTGGCACCGAAAAAGTAACCCATAGACAAATCACTTAATCAGCGGCAACTTCAATCAAGCTGCGAGTGCATATTCATCTGCACTTATTCTTCGGTATGATATTAACGTGCATACACCTAGCACGACTATGCAAAATACGTTCCAACCATCGCAGTCGAAGCCGGAGCATCCCCTTTCAAAGAACGATACATGTATATATTAATTCATTAATAAGAATTTGTCAACATAAAAAGTGATATTATATTAGAAATACATTTCAAATTATTATTAATAATTTGATTTTTTACATATAAGAACTTGAATTTTTCTATAATTTTTATATGATACTTTAATATAACATAAATGGAATAATTCATGAAAAATAGAATCAGACTTATATTAAGTTTCACAATACCTTATCTAATATTTATATCTATAATAGTAATAATCTTAATATCAATATTTATACCAATAAACAGAGATTTTTATTTTAATAAGGTTTCTGTAGATATAGAATTAGCAGAAAATCATATAGAAAGTAAAGTAGATGATATTGTAAATTCTCTTAGTTTTTTAAGCTCATATGCAGAGATAGGAATTAATACACAAAATATAGCACAAACTATTACAAATGTGAAAAAGTTCGGTAGCTATTTTGATGTTTTTTACTGCAATACAGTACCTTATAATAGAGGTGGAATATTTATAAGTTCGAGAATACAATATCATGCTAATTATGATCAAACTTCGAGAGAATGGTATATAAATGCTTCAAATGATTCTAGGAATTTATATATAACAAGTCCTTATATTGATTTTAATTCTGGAAAGCTTATAATAACATTCATTAATAAAATTATGATGAATAATCGATTGGCTGGATATTTTGGAATAGATTTTGATAATATGAATACTGTTTTAGAAGGTGTTGATGATTTCGCCGAATCTATAAATATAGTTACAGAAGATGGTTTATATATTACTCATAAGGATACAAATTATATTTTAAATTCAAATTTTCTTATTTTTGGTGATGATTTATTTGCCTCTTATAAAAACAATATAAACAATGATGGAATTTATTTGAAGAATAATTATTGGTATTCTATAAAAAAAGTTACTAATGCTCCTTGGTATTTAGCTGTAAAAGTAGATGCATCGGATTATTATAATAATATAAAATATTTAATATTATTTTTAATAGGATTTATGATTCTATTTGTGATTGGCGAATTAATAATAGTTTCTGTATCTATAATACCGCTTTCTGACAGATTGGATGATGTTATAATAGTTTTAGAGGATATGTCAAATGGAGATTTTTCTTCAAGAATCAAAGAAGATAAATTTATGGGAAATAGTTCTACAAAGAGGCTTGCAAATGTTATAGAGAAGATGCAAAAAAATATTGGTAAGACTATGTATAAGATAAAAACAGGAGTAGAAGAGGTTAATAAAAATGGTGCATCTATAGCAAATGTTAGTATTGAATTATCTAATAAGGCGAATGAACAATCTGCAGCTTTAAATAGTTTAATAGGAGCCATAAATGCTATATCAACTTCTATAGATTATGCATCCAAAAAAACAGATTATGCTAAAATAATGAGTGATAAATCTTTTGAAAACACTAAAATAGGCGTAGCTATGATAGGTGAAATAAAGAATAATATGAATGAAATAAATGATTCTAGTAATAAAATAGCCAATATTATAGGTACTATACAATCTATAGCTTCACAAACTAATATACTTGCTCTTAATGCAGCAGTAGAAGCGGCAAGAGCAGGAGATCAGGGTAGGGGATTTGCTGTTGTGGCAAGCGAAGTTCGTTCTTTGGCACAAACGGTTACAGATTCGGCTGATAATATTACAGAGATAGTTGAAGGTGCCGTTTCTAAAATAGAGCATGGAAGTGAATTTGTAAGTAAATCATCTGAGGTGCTTACAAGTATAGAATCTTCTTCTTTGGAATCTTCAAATTCTTTATCAGAGATATTTAGAATGTCTAATGATAAAAAGTCTGGCATTGATAATATAAATAATATAGTTGAAAAAATTAATGATATCACTTCAAGTAATGCTAAATTTGCAAATGAAAGTGCAAATTCCAGTGTAAAAGCTTCAAAAATAGTTAATGAAATCGTAGAAGAATTATCATTTTTTAGTTTTAAAAGTTCTAATAATAGGGAGTAGAATAAATGAAAAATAATATTAAACTTCTTTTAAAATTGATTATTCCATACTCCTTATTTATTATAATATCATCAGTTATTGTTTTATTATTATGTACAGCAAAATACAGAAATAATTACTTAAGACAAATTTCTACAGATATAAATAAAATATCATCTTCTATAGAAAAAGACATAAATAATATTCATTTAGTATTAAATATATTAGATTCTTATGTATCAGCAGATTTAACACCATATGAGATTGGTTTATCTATGACGAATGTTTATAATGAAAGACATTCATTTTTTGACATACTTTACGGAAATACAATTCCTTTATATGAAGGTGGAGTATTTTTAAGTATAACTCATCAATATCCTTCTGATTATGATCAAACTTCAAGGGTATGGTATAGGGGGGCTGTGAATACTAATGGCATTTATATATCAGAGCCTTATATAGATTTCAATACTAAACGGCTTCTTGTAACTTTTTCAAAAGCAGTTTATACCAATGGTAAATTAAAGGGAGTAGTAGGAATAGATTTCTCTAGTATAGATAGTGTTGAAACAATAGGAGATATAGATAAAAATAATGTATTTTTGATTACAACCGACGGGCTTTATATGATGCATAATAATAAGGATTATATTCTAAAGCAGGGTGTTACTATATTTAATAGCGATAAAGTTTTTGAGGGCACAGAGCAGTATGTTCATAATAGCGATACTCCTGTAATAGTAAAAAATGATTCTTGGTATTGTGTACGAAAAATAGACGGCACTAATTGGGCTTTGGCTGTTAAAGGTAATTTGGATACTTATGAAGCTTTTTTAAAAAAGATTATTATAATTGTTGTATTGTCAATTATATTTTTATTGGTGATGGGATTTGTACTTACTTCTATGGTTCTTTTTCCTCTTTTAAGATATTTGGATATGGCTATTACAGCTATTGATAATATGGCAGAAGGTAATTTTGCTTATAGAATAGATAAATCTATATTATCTAAAACTAATAGGGCTGGAGATTTAGCTCGTGCTATAGATAAGATGGAAGCAAATATTGGAAAACTTATTTTCAAAATAAAAAGAGCTATAGAAGATATTAATATAGTGGGTTTGGAAATTTCTAAATCTAGTGAAAAACTTTTGGAAAGAGCTTATGTACAGGCTGTAAATCTTGAGAAACTAGATGAGGCTTTAAAGGATATATCTACTGCAATCAATTTATCATCAATCAGTATTGCTAGTTCTAAAGATTCTATGGAAAAAATGGAGAATACTACCAAAACAGGAGTTCATACTATTAATGAAATAGAAAGTAATATGAATGAAATACAGTCTTCAAGTAAAAAAATATTTGAAATAACTAAATCTATAGAATCTATTGCATTGCAAACTAATATATTGGCACTTAATGCAGCAGTAGAGGCAGCAAGAGCAGGAGAGCAGGGCAGGGGATTTGCAGTTGTAGCAAGCGAAATAAGAAAATTAGCTACTACAGTTTCTCAGGCAACTAAAGATATTACTGTGATAGTTGAAGATGCTGTAACTAAAATAAATAATGGAAGTATTTCTGTTTCTAGAACTTCAAAAACATTGGATTCTATAGCCAAAACATCTGTAGAAACTTCATCTGTACTTTTGGATATATCCTCTTCTTCAAATGAAGAGATAGATCGTATAAATAATATTAATAATGATATTGGTGTTATTAATGATATAATGATAAAGAATGAGGAACTTTCAAAAGAGGCATCTGAGGCTAGTACTAAAACTTCAAAAATGTCTGATGATATAGTAAAAGAATTATCATTCTTTAAATTTGGCGGTAAATAATAATTCGTTTTATGATTTAGGAAGAAGTTTTATAGGATCTATAGATCTTCCCTGATAAGAAATTTTGAAGTATAATTCACTTCTGTCTATCATTCCTGTATTTCCTATATCTCCTATATATTCCCCTTTTTGTACAATATCGCCAAGTTTAACATTAACTTTTGATAGATGTGCATATGAAGTATTGTATCCATTTTTATGTTTAAGTATTATAACGGTGCCGAAACCTCTAATATTATCAACATATTCTACTATTCCGTCATCTGAAGCTGCTACTTTATCACCAACATCTCCTAATATATTAACTCCTCTATTTGATAGTTTATCAGAAGTTACACCATATCCAGAAACTATTATACCTCTATAAGGCCATATAAAAGAACTTTCAGGAAGTATTGAGTTATCATTAAAATTATATGCAAGCATTTTTTTGGTTTTTACCTTTATATTTGCCCCTATATATAATTTATATTCATTAACATTTTTTATATTGTTTAACTGTATTAAATCTCTCAAATCCATTTTATGTTTTCTTGCTATTGAATATAAAGTATCCCCATTTTGTACTTTATAATTTGATATAACTGATGCGGCTGTTTTTTGAGGATTTGCATATACTTTAAGAGTGTCGCCTATTTTCAAAACATATTTATCATTAATATTATTTATAGAATATAACTCTACCAAATCCATTCCTCTTGAGAATGCTATTTCACTCAATGTATCTCCGTTTTTCACTTTATAATTTTCTAAAGTTCTGTATGATGTAGGATTTGATGAAGTGTTTATATTAACATTATCATAAACTTTAAGAGTATCGCCTATTTTTAATACATAATTATTTTTTAAATTATTTAATTCAAGCAAATCCTTCAAAGACATAGAATTTTTTAATGCTATTTCTCCAAGTGTATCTCCGTTTCTCACTTTATATGTTTTTATAGTTTTACTTTGAGTATTAGAAGTACTTTTTCTTGCATATATTTTTAATTTTTCGCCAGTTCTCAATTTATATTTTAGAGGATCATCTATATTATTAATTTTCAGAAAATCATTTACACTTATATCATTTTGAAAAGCTATTCCGTATAGAGTATCTCCGCTTTTTACTGTGTAGTATTCTGTTTCTTTTGAGGTTTCTTTTTCATTATTATTATTATTATTATTAGATGACTTTACATACATCATTTTTCCAACATATAATTTGTATTTATCAGGATCATCTATATTATTAATTTTTAAAAATTCGTTAGCAGTCATACTATGAGCAAAAGCTATTCCATATAGAGTATCTCCGCTTTGCACTCTATAAGTATCATAGTTATCTGAATTATTATTTGATATATTATCAGTTTTTGTAGAATCATTATCTGCTACTTTAAGAGTATCGCCTATTTTTAGATTATATTTTCCAGCATCTTTTATATTATTTACAGCTAGAAATTCATTGGCAGTCATACCATGAGCGAAAGCTATACCATATAAAGTATCTCCATTTTTTACTTTATAATCTTTATAAGACTTTTTTTCCTGTTTTAAACTATAAACATTATTTTGAGAATCGTATACTAAATTATATCCTGCTTCTTTTACTTTTAAAGTTTCGCCTATTTTAAGTCTGTATTTATCAGGATCGTCTATATTATTTACTTTTAAAAATTCATTGGCAGTCATATTATGTGAAAAGGCTATACCATATAAAGTATCTCCGTTTTTTACTTTATAATCCACATAATTTGCTGCAAAATTTATAGAGGCAAAAGTGCATCCTATAATGGAAGCATATTTAAAAATATTTTTCATAATTATTATTTTCAAGTTCAATAAAAGCTTCAATTTGCTATTTCAAAAATTTCATCTATAAGCGGATCTGTAGGAGTAATTACAACATTAACTTCTTTTACACTGGACATTTGAGGCCCTATTTTTATTTTGTCTACAAATTCATCTATTTGGGCTTTTGTTTCTAAATATCCAATCACTTCAACAGAGCCATCATAATTATTCCACACCTTTCCGCCGATTTTCATTTCATCAGCTATTTGTTTTGCATAGTATCTAAATCCTACGCCTTGAACTCTTCCTTTTAATGTGATATCTACTTTAAACATAGATAAATTATCGGAAATACATTTTATTGAATTTATATTAAGATTAAAAAATTGACAATTTATATAAAGGATTATAAAATATAAAAAAATATCGATATGTGAAATATGCCTAATATAGAAACTACCATAAAAAATATTAATTTACAATTTGTAACAGATAATAATTTATTTTCTCCTAGGAATTTAGATACAGCTACATTATCAATGCTTGATGAAATAAATTTTGAAAATGAAAATAAGGTTTTAGATTTGGGATGCGGTTATGGGGTTGTCGGTATATTAGCTGCAAAAATAATAGGGGAAAATAATGTTGTAATGTGTGATATAGATATTGAAGCGGTTAATATATCAAAAAATAATGCTATATTAAATAATGTTCCTAATATTAATATTATTCAAAGTGATGGTTTAAACAATATTACGGATAATGATTTTTCTTTGATACTTTCTAATCCTCCGTATCATACAGATTTTTCCACAGCAAAACATTTTATAGAGAAAGGATTTTATAGACTTATATTAAATGGGAAATTTATTATGGTAACTAAAAGACTTGATTGGTATAAAAATAAACTCACATCCGTTTTCGGAGGTGTAAAAGTAAAAGAAAAGAATGGTTACTATATATTTATATCAGAAAAAAGAAATTCTATTCCTTCAAATAAAATAAAGAAAAAATTAAAAATAGTGAATAAAGAAAAATCAGATAATTGTAATAAAGTTAATAAAAAGAAAAAAAATGGGGCTGTCCTAGATAACTAAAAAAGCTCCTTCTTTGCTAAATTATATACTATTTCTAATTGTTTTTCAACTTTTGGAGTATTAAAGCGAAATTGACATTCTTTAATAAATAAATGAAAA
>NZ_JARHYI010000080.1 GCF_029258575.1 Brachyspira sp.
AAAAATGAAAGTATAGAGCATGTATTTAATGAAGAGGTAAAGAAATTAGATGAATTATTTAATAGAGTTCATAATGATAATGTAGAGTTTAGAGATAGATTAGAGAAGCGTATAGAATATTTTGAAGATACTTGGTCTGATAGTGGAAGAATAAGATCTATATTCTCATCTGATATTAGAGATGAAATAGAAAATGTTAAATCTGATACAGAATTGAAATTTGAAAATTCTATAAATGAGCTTAAAGAAAAAATGAGTTCTATGGATAATGATATAGCTTCTTGGAAGGAAGAGCATATCGATGATATTAATAGTAAGATAGAATCTATTAATAATGATTTAAGTTCATTCAGAGATGATTATATAACAGAATTACAGCAGAAAATAGATTCTATTGATAGTAATATACTTGCTTGGAAAGATAGTAAAATTAATGAATTATTATCTCAGTTAGAAGAAGCTAAAAATAGTATATCTGCCTATATAGATAATTCTGATGTTAAGGCTGAGAATATATTGAATACTTTATTAGCTAAAATCGAAGAGAAAGAGCATAGTATCTATTCTAATATAGATTCTAAGATATCAGAGATAGAGGAAAGATTATTAGATACAGATTCTAAACTTAATAATGATATAGCATCTAATTTAGATAATCTTCATAATATGTTAAATGAAGCAGTATCTAAATATGATGAAGAGATAAAGAATATCGAAAGCTATAGAAATTTAGAATCAGATAAATTACTAGAAGAATCACATAGTCTTATAGATGAGATAAGAAAAGGTTATGAGCATTATTCTAATTTGATAAATGATACTTATAATAATTCTTTGAACTCTTTGAAAGATTATAGTAATTCCGTTAAGGAAGAGATAGAGAAAGCCAGAGAAGAATCAGAGAGTAAGCATTTATCTAATGAGAAGAATTATATAGATAATTATTTGAAAGATTATTCAGATAAGATGGATAAAGATATATCAGAAAAGATTAATATGCTTAATGATATTAAAGATCAATTAGATAATATGGTTAAAGATTCTTTCAGTAATTTAGAAAATAGCTTTAATGATGCAGTATCCAGATTTGAAGAGGAAACTAATAATAAAGTTTTAGAGGCCATTGAAAAGTTAGAAAGAGAAACAGAAGCTGTACTATTTAATAAGTACATGTATACATTAGATGAGCAGATACAGTCTGTAAATGAAAAAATAGAGAAAGAAACTAATGATTTGAGAAACAAATATAATTCTTTGAGTAATGATTTTGATGATGCTATAGATATTATTAAAGATTCTATAATAGATAGAGATGAATTAATATCATTACATAATGAAGAGAAGAGTTCTATTATTGATAGATTAGAAAATATTAAAAATGACTTTGAATCTTTCAAAGAATCTGTATTAAAATTTAATAATGAAGATGTACCTGCTTTATTTGAAGATAAAAAAAGAGAAATAGAGCATGTATTTGAAGAGTTTACTAGTGCTGTTGTTGATAGAGTAAATATTACTGATGATGAAGTTATTAAATTAAAAGATACTTTAGTTTCTGATAAATTAGACTTATTAGAGAAACTTGATAATTTAGAAGTTGAGATAGAAACTATTAAGAAAGATAATACTATAGAGCAATTATCATTAGAGAAAAAAGCTTTAGAGGATTCTTTCAATGCTATAAAAGAAGACTTCTCTAAGTTAGAGAATTTAGAGAATAATTTATATCAATTAAAAGAAAATATGTCTGATGTTGATATTTTATTAAAAGATGAGGTTAAAGCATTATCAAACAAATTAGCTGATTTTGAAGAGAGAATAAAAGATGATATAGTAAGAGATTTAGATGAATATTCTATAGAGCTTGGCAATCTTACTTCAAATGTAAGTAAATTAAGTTCAAGCATTGATAATGTGAAATCTCAAATAGAAGATAATATTAATAAATCTTCTGAATTAGAGTCTCTTATATCAAATGAAAAAGAAGAGTTATATAATAAACTTTCTTCTCTTAAAGATGAGTTGGTTTCAAATTCTAAAAATAGCGATATTGTAGAGCAGCTATTCATAAAAGAAAAAGAAAAATTATCAGAATTATTTAATCAGATAAAAGATGATAATAAAGAATTCAGATATAGACTTGAAAAGCGTATAACTTATTTTGAAGATACTTGGTCTGACAGCAGTAAGCTTAAAAATATTTTCTCAACTGATATAAGAGAACAATTGGATAATATCAGAAATGACAATGAAATTAAATTTGAAAATTCTATTAATTATTTGAAAAATAAAATAGAGTCTATGGATAATGATATATCTGCTTGGAAGGAAAATAATATAGATGAGCTTACTAAACAATTAGATACTGCTAAAGAAAGTATATCTAATTATTTAGAAGAATCAGAAGTCAAGGGAGAATCTATTGTCAGCAATTTATTATCAAAAATAGATGAAAGAGAGAGAGCCATATTTGAATCTATAGATAATAAAGTTAAGGATATAGAAGAAAAATTATATGCTATGGATTCTAAATTAAATGATGATATAAGCAGTAATTTAGAAAATCTATATAATACTGTAAATGAAGCAGTAGCTAAATATGATGAAGAGATAAAAAATATTGAGCATTATAGATTAGATGAGAATAACAAACTTTTAGATGATATAGATAATGTAGGAAAAGAAATAAAATCTTCTTATGAAAATTATTCTAAACTTATAGATGAAGTTTATAATAATTCTATCAATTCATTGAAAGAGTATTCTGATTCTATTAAAGATGAAATAGAAAATGCAAAAGCAGAAACTGAAGAGAAACATTTATCTAGTGAAAGAGAATATATTAATCAATATTTGAAAGAGTATTCTGATAAATTGGATTCTCAAGTATTAGATAAAATTAGTATATTAGATGAAACTAAAGAACATTTAGATAATATTCTAAAATCTTCTTTTGATGATTTAGAGGCTAAATTTAATGAGTCTATGAGCAAGTTTGAAAAGATATCTAATGAACAGTTTGAAAATATAGATACATTAGAATCTCAGGTATCAGATAAAATTAGTATATTAGATGAGACTAAAGAACATTTGGACAATATGCTAAAATCTTCTTTTGATGATTTGGAGGCTAAATTTAATGAGTCTATGAATAAGTTTGAAGAGGTATCTAATGAACAGCTTGCTTCTACTATAGAGAAAATAGAACAAAAAACAGATGAAGTAATTTATGGCGAAAATTATATTCATAAAATAGAAGATAAGGTTAAAGATTTCTATGGTAGAATAGACACTAAACTTCTAAATGTTGAAGATAAATATGATGCTTTAGAGAGAAAAATATATGATTTAGAAATTAATCAAAATTATATAAATAGATTTGAAGATAAGATAAGAGATTTGCATGAAAAAATAGATGCAAGAATAATGAATGTTAATGAAAGATATGATAATCTAAAAAAACATTTTGATGATAAATTTATCAATATAGAAAGTCTTGTATTGAATAATGATCAAATGCAGAAACTTAGAGATGATTTCATTATATTCAAAGATGATGTATTGAATGCTAATAGAGATAATATACCTACTCTATTTGAAAAAGAGAGAGAGAAATTTGAAGAAACATTTAATTCATTTACTAATGATATAATATCAAAATTAGATAGTTCTAATGCTAATATAGAAGAATTTAAAAATGCTATATTTGATGAGAAAAATTCTATATTAGAAAATATGGAAGCATTTAGATATGAATTAGATGAATTAAAAAATAATGATTCTTTAGATGCTTTAGAAGATGAAAAAGCTAGATTGGAGGAAACATTCAATTCATTAAAAGAAGACTTTGAGAGACTTTATGATTTAGAGAGCGAAGTTTATAATTTAAAGAGTAATTTAGATGGCATTGATAGTAATTTAAGAAATGATGTTGATAAATTATACGAAGAGCTTTCTGAATTCAAATATTCCTTAGAAGAGAAAATAGATATATTAGAGGATAATACAGTTTCCAGAGATATATTTGATGATGATAGAGAAAAATTATATTCTTTATATGATGAATTGGAATCATCAAATAACGAATTTAAAAATTTAATGGATAAAAGAATTTCCTATTTTG
This sequence comes from Brachyspira sp., assembly GCF_029258575.1. Taxonomy (GTDB): domain Bacteria; phylum Spirochaetota; class Brachyspiria; order Brachyspirales; family Brachyspiraceae; genus Brachyspira. Next base: position 4,124 of record NZ_JARHYI010000080.1, read on the forward strand.
AGGATACTTGGTCTGATCCTAGCAAAGCTTTAAAACTTTATGACAATGCTATAAGACCTGAAGTTGATGAACTTAAATCTGAAATTTTATCTAGTGTTCAAGGAAAAGTGGATGAAATAGAAAGTAATATATCTATTTGGAAAGATGATAATTTGTCTCTTCTTTTAGAACAGTTGAAAGAGGCTAAAGAAAATATTGATATCTTTATAGAAAGTTCAAAAGATAAGAAAAATGGTATCATTGCTAAGATGATAGCTTCTATAAAAGATGAGATATTAGGAAAAGAAAGTGAGATTAATACTCGTCTTGAAGAAAAATTATCTTCGGTAAATGATAGAATAGCAGATTTAGAAAATAGATTAACTTCTAATTCTGACAGATTCAATACTATGATAGAGGAAGCTGTTGCTAAATATGAAGAGGAACTTGAAAATATAGAATCTTACAGATTAGAAGAGAATGAATCTATAATTAAAAATTTAGAGGATATAGGAAGAAATATAGTTTCTAATTATGAAGACTATTCTAAAATGTTAAATTCTGTTTATGAGAATAATAAAAATGCATTAGATGAATATTCTAACAGTTTGAGAATAGAGATAGAAAAAGCCAGAGTTGATACTAATAAAGGTTATATAGATGATTATTTGAATGAATATTCTTCAAAAATAGAATCTGATATAAAAGAAAAATTAGAAGAACTTGAAAAGAATAAATATAATTTAGATATTATGATAAATGATTCATTTAATAATTTGAATCAAAGTATCAATAATGCCGTATTAAAAATGGTAGAGGATTCAGATTCTAAATTTAGAGATATTGTAGATAACTTGGAATTACAAATTAATAATATACTTTCAAATAAAGAAGAAGAAATAATTTCAAGAATAAGTTCTTATGAATCTGAAATTAAAGATAAACAGGAAAGTTCATTTGCCAATATTAAGAATGAATTATCAGAGCTATATAATGAGTTTAAAGAAAAAATTGATTATAATGGCTTGATGGATATAGCAGGAAAATTGGAGGCTATAGAGAATTCTGTTTCTGAAGTAAATGGTCAATTAGAAAATCAGGCTAGATTTATTTCGGATAGAATGGATTTAGAGAAAGAAGAGCTTTATAATTCAATATCCAAATTATCCAATGAATTTGAGGATTTAAAGTCTAATATCAATGAAAGATTTAAAGCTCAAGTTAATGATTTTATATCTAATAATGAACAGATATTATCATTGTTTGGAAAGTATAGTGAGAAGATTTCTTCGGTAACTGATATATTAGAAGATATAGAAAATGTTAAGCATTCTCTTATAGATGAGATTAACAATGTAAAAGAAGAGATAGATAATAAATACTCAAGTTTAACTAGAGATTTTGATAAGTCTATAGATGAGATAAAAGATGCTGTACTTGATAAGAATAATATGATTCAGTATTCTATTAATGAGAAAGAATTATTAATAAAAGAAGTTGATGCTTTAAAAGAGGCTTTTGAAACATTGAAAGATGATATATTAATGCTTTCTGATGATAAAGTTCTCTCTATACTTAATTCTGAAAAATTAAAAGTACAGACTTCTATTGATGATGTATTAGAAACATTAACTGCTAAAATAAATAATAATGAAGATGCTGTTACTAATTTAGAATCATCATTATCTGAATATAAGTCTATGATATCTGATGCTATAGATGAGTTTAGAAATGAAGTTATATCTATAACAGATAATCATGATTATAGTGATTTAATTGAAGAGAGAAATAGATTAGAAGACTCATTCAATGCTCTTAGAGATGACTTTGCTAAGATAGAAGATTTGGAAAAAGATTTATCAGTAATCAAAGATAATGTAAGAGGTGCTGATATTAGCTTGAATGATGAAGTTATAAGACTTTCTGAAGAGTTGGAAGAATTAAAGAATAATTTAGCTGATGTTTCTTATAAAGAAGAAAATTATGAAGATGAGGAAGATAATGAGGATATATCAGTAATTCAAGAGGGTATTACTGATATATATGATGACTTTAAGAAACTCAATGATAGTTTTGAAGAGTTTAAGAAAACTATAATACCTCAAATATCTAATTTCGCTAAATTGGAAGATAAGATTTTAGAAAACAAGGAAGAAATATACAGAGAATTTAATAATGTTATGAATTCTTTGCCTAAATCTTATATCAATAGAGATGAACTCAATAGATTAGAAGGAAAATTGGATAATATATTTGAGAATTTCAATGATAGTATAGTTTCTATAAAAGATGATTTGATGCATAGTATAGAAAAAGATTCTAAAGAGTTTGAGAACAGACTTGAAAAACGTGTAGAATATTTTGAAGATGTTTGGTCTGATGAAAATAAAGTTGTAGAATTATACGGTGATACTATAGCTACAAGTTTTGCTGTATTGAAACAGGAATTAGAATTGTATTTCAATAATTCTTTTATGGAATTCAAATTAAAAATAGAATCTATGGAGAAAGATTTGAATTCTTGGAAGGATACTAATCTTGATGTTATCTCAAATAATGTAGATAATGCTAAGGATAATGTATTTGATAATGAAAATTACTCTGAAGTAATTGCTATGATAGAAGCATTGAAAGAGGATATATCTAATAAACAATTAGAATTACAGGATAGAATAGATTCTAAATTCGAAGAAGGTGTTTCTAATATAGAATTACAGATGAATACTTTTGATTATAGAATAAAAGAGTTAGAGGATAATCAAGAATCTTTAACATTAGATATTTCTAAGTATACTGAACAATTAGATGCTATATTAGATGAATATGAAAATAAAGTAAAATCTAAAGTTGTTAATCTTCAGGACTCATTAAAAACTGAAGGTAAGCATACTATAGACTATTTAGAAAATAATATTTCATCTATAAAAGAAGATATAAGCAGTTCTAATAAGGGTGTTGATGTAAAAATAAAAGCTTTAGAATCTTATATAAGTAAGATAAATAACGAGCTTAATACTAATACATTAAAACTTTCCAATGAATTAGCTAAAGATAAGAGAGAATTGCTTAATATTATAGATGAGTTTAGAAGAGAAGTTTATGATAAGATAACAGAAGAGATTTCTCAAAAGGATATAAGTATATTAGATGACTTTGAAGAGTTTAAAAATAAAATAATAAATTCTGTACCTAATATGGAAGAGCTTGCTGAATTATTTGTATCTGAAAAATCAGAAATCACTAATGAATTTGAAGAGTTTAGAAATGAAATTCTTAGCACTCAAACAGAGAATTTGAATTTTGCTAAAATGTTTGAAGAAGAGAAAGCAAAATTGATAGATGAGCTTGATCATTTCAAATCTGCTGTAAGAGTTGAATATATATCTGCTGAAGATAGATTTGAAAAAGTGAAAAAAGACTATTTAGATAATTTGAATAATCTTTTAGATATTGAAAAAGCTGATTTACAGGCATCGTTTGATGAGATAAAAAAAGAGATTAACAGTATAAAAGATAATTCTTTATCTAAAGAAGAAGTAGAAAAACTTATAGATAGTTATAAATCGAATATTGATTCTGCTATAGAAAATACAAAGGAAGAAGTTGCTGAAAAAGTATTAGATGGTAAGGTTGATTCTTCTTATCTTGAAAAATTAATAGAAGATGAAAGAGCTAGAATAAATGAAACTTTAGAGTCATTTAGAAAGAGTATAGAAGAGAATTACTCTACTGTAGATGCTGTTGCTGAAGTATTATCTAAAGAGCAGGAAGCTGTTGAAAATAAATTGCTTGAGATGAAAGAAGATATACTTAGAGATATGCCTACTCTTGAAAATATAAGCCAGATATTTGTAGAAGAAAAAGAAACATTGAAAGATGAACTTAGAGATGAGTTTGTTTCATTGAGAGATGATATATTGGTTAATGTTCCTACTAATAATGATTTGGCTAATATGGCTCAACAATACAGTGCTAGAATTAGAGATGATTTCCAAATATTGGAACAGGATTTCTCTGAGAGTATTAAGAGATACAAAGAAAATCTATCTAATGAGATGTTAGGATTCAGAAATGAATTCAATGATAGATTGGGTAATATCAGAGATTTGGCTGAGGCTTTACAAACTGAAAGAGATAGATTAATGTCTGAAATAGATGATATTAAACTTAAATATGAAAGCGGTGTTGTTTATTCTGATGGTTCTTCAAATATTATAGATTCAGATAGAGATAGAATTTTTAATGAGTTTATAAACTTTAGAAAATCTATAATAGAACTTATAAAAGAACAAGATGCTGCTATGAATGTATTCAATGAAGAGAAACTTAATATAATTGACAGCATAGAAGCTTTGAAAAATAAGATTTCATTTGATGTTATAAATAGAGATGAAGTTATAGCTATGATTGAAGATGAAAGAAGACAAGTTGCCGATATGTTTGAAAGTATTCAAAACGATTCTATGGATACAGATTTGAGATATCTTACAGATTCATTCAGAGATGATATTATAAAGGTATTTGAAGAATCTAATGATGAGTTTAGAAAGCGTATAGAGGATAGAATAGTTTATTTTGAAGATGCTTATGCTTCAGCTGATAGAATAAAAGAATTCTATAAAGATGCTATACTTGCTGAAGTTGATAATATCAAAAATGATGCTTATGTACTTCTTTCAGATATAAGTGATAAAGTAGAAACTGCTAAAGGACAAATAGATGTATTAGAAAATAGTAAAATTAAAGATATTGTTAATAAAATGAATGAAGCTGAAAATGATATTAATTCATTAATAAATACTATAAAGGCTAATATAAAAGAACAAGAGAATGAGCTTAGAATGTTAAGTCAGTCTCAAAAACATATATCACAAGAAGTTGAAACTGTACGCAGAGAAAGAGAAGCTCTGATGGATATGGTAAAAAATTCTGATATCAATATAAGAAATAAAATAGACAGTTTGACAAGTGCAGTAGTAGAAGCTGCAAATATAGCTTCTACTAAGATATCAGAAAAAGAGGAAGCATTCAGTAGTAAAGTAAAAGAGGCTGAGGAATATATTAATTCATTAGAAAATAAGTTTACAGCTGAAAATAATGAGGCTTTGAACAAGGCTAAAGAGTATATTAATGAACTTACTTCTTCATTTAATGAGGCTATAACTAAAGAAACTAATGATTTAGCTCCTAATATAATGACTACAGTTGAGAATTTTATCAATAATGAAATGAAGAAATTTGAAAAATTCTCTGATGTAAGAAGTGCTATAGAAGGTATTGAAAATGATATTAATAATAAAATTACCGATGCCTTCAATAATATGAATAAACAATTGGAAGATAATATAGTAGACTTTAAGAAGAAAATAGATACTTATCAAGAAGAGTTTATGAGTGAATTGAAAATGTCTATAGGTGTAGAGGGAGAGAAGGCAGTTGATGAAATTAAGTCTATGCATGATGAAGAGGTTGTCAAATTAAAAGAAATGTATTTGACAACTGAGAAATTCTATACTGATAGACAGGAGAAAAATCATGAAGACTTCTCTAAATTGTTTGAAGAAGCTTATAAAGAATACAATGAAAAAATAGAAACTTTGTATTCTAAATTGGATGATACTAAACTTCAAATAAGTACTTCTGTTGAAGATGTTGTATCCGATTTGAAACAGGCTTTGAGTATAAAAGATGAGTTCTTAACTGCTGTTGAAAATAATAAAGAGAAGCTTGGGGAAGTTGAAGAGCAGATGAGTAGTTTACAAAATGAATTTGCACCTTCTATAGATAGATTGAAAACTCTTATAGAAGAAAAGGCTTCAGAACTTCATGATAAAATAAATGTATATTCACAGGATATAGAATTACAAGGCGAGAAATTCAATACTAGATTAGAAGAATTGTCTAGAGATGCTAAAATTACTATTGAAGCTAAAGTAAGCGAATTTGATTCTATAATAGAAAATGTTTCTAATAAAATGGATACTTTATTAGAAGAAAAGAATTCAGAGTTTGATGCATTAAAAGCTCATTACGAAGGTCTTTCAGAATCTTTAACTGCTTTGAAAGAATCTATATCAGATGCTATTAATATTAGAATAGAAGAAGCTAATAGCATTATAGAAGAAAGTGTTCAGGCTATAGAAGAGAATACAAATGAAAAATATGAAAAGTATGTAGCAAGACTTAATTCTAATTTAGAACAAACATTATCTCTTCTTATGAATGATGCTAAAGAGCATATACAAAATGCTAAAGATGAGATAATGAAAGCTCATACTGATAATTTAGATGAATATGATGAAAGAATTACAAATATGAAAGATATTATCTCTGCTTTAGAGACTGATATTACTAAATATTCTTCTGAGATAGATGTAAGACTTGAAAATATTAATTTAAGCTATGATGAAAAAACAAATGTTATACTTAAAGATTTTGAAAATAGAACTGATGATTTACAATTAAAATTGAATGATGTTGTTGAATCTATTGATAAAATGCTTGATGTAAAAACTAATGATATTTCTTTAGGATATGATGCTGTGAAATCAAAAATTGATGATATAGCTAAAGATATTGAAAAATACATGAATATTGTAAAAGTATTTGATAATGCTAAAGAAATGGCAGATTCTATCAAAGATGATGTTTCTAAATTATCGGTTTTAGTTGAAAATACTAAGTCGGCATCTATTGATATGAATAAGACTATATCTGAGTTTGAGAATTTAAAGAAAATGCATAATGAAATATTAGATTATGCAAGCACTCTCAAGAAAGAAAAAGACAGTTTGAAAGATACTCATGAAAAAGTCAATATGCTTATGGAGATGTCTGGAGAGATTCAGGAAAGATTTGTTAATATAGCAGAAAATAATGCTATGATAGAGCATGCTGAAGAAGGTATACAGGTTGTTATAGATATAGCATCTCAAATAGAAAATAAACTCTCATTTATAAAAGATAAAGAAGAGTATGCAGATGATATATTACATCAAATAAGAAAGGCTGAAATAGAAACTGAAACTATTTTGGAAAGAGTAGACAGTATAAAAGAAGCTATGGTAGAAGTTGAAGATACAAGAAAGAACTTTATGGAGAAGGTTTACTCTTTAGAAAGAGATATGGCTAAAATAGAGAAGAATGATAAGAAAGTTCAATTGTTTATCTCTAAATTAGAAGAAGTTAATGATATAATAGACGCTATACAGGATCAGAGAGAAAATCTTGTTCGTATGAAGAATCAGTATGATGATTATGATAAGAATATAGTTAAGAATTTAGAAAGAGCTGAATATTTTGTTAGATATTTAGAAACTTTACTTGATAATGCTGATAAATATATGTCAGATAAAGATTCTAAATCTTCCAGCAAGAAAAATAAGACTACAAAAATAGATACTAAAAAAGAAGAGCTTATTATAAAGATGTATAAACAAGGATGGAAACCTGAAGATATAGTTAAGAATACTTCATATTCAAGAGATGAAGTTGAGAGAACTATTAAAGCATGGAAAGATAAACAGTCTAGAGGATAATATAAGATAACTTCACTTCCTCTTAATAAATTAAATGGAGCCTATAGTTTATAACTGTAGGCTCTTTATATTTTTATTTAATGTATATTCATTTAAATATTTTTTATTTAGAAAATTATATTCCCCACCATTGTGAAGCATTTTGTTGATAAGCCCATCTGTAAGAGCCATCTTTTTTTATCCAAATTTTAGCTAGTGAATTTCCATTTTTAAATATATATAATCCATTTATAGAATATATAGCATCATTATCAAATGAATTATCATTATAATTTGTAAGAACTACAACATTATTAATACTATTTTGCGCTCCAAAATACTGTACTTTCCAATTAGCATTGCAAGTTATTTTTCCATTATTTATAGTACCTAAATTTTGTCCGTTAGCCGTTAAAGAATTACCATTTCCATCACCTTCATTTCTAGGAATTACAGGTATTATTGAATCAGGTGTTATTTTTGTTTCTATATATTTTTTATCAACTAAATTATTTGTACCATAAGCTGTAACAGATACATAATATAATGTACCATTAGCAAAAGCCATTTTAGTAGTAGGTACTTCAATTACAAAGTTTGTTCTGGTATGATTGCTTCCTAATATAGTCGGAAATGTATTTGATGTACTTTTTATAGCATCATCAGGCTGTGTAAAAGTATTGGCTTGGGAAACATATAAATTGAAACCAGCAAAATCAGATGCTATTACGCTGGACCAAAAACTTATATATATAGCATTATTACTTGCTATTGCTTTTATATCATATGGAGAATTATATTCATCTACTATAGTTATAAGTTCTTCATTACAAGAAGTAAATAGAAAAATAGATGATATTAATAACATTATTATTTTTTTCATAATTAATAACTCAATATATTAGGACTAGTTTGATGACAATAATCTATTACAGCACTGCTAGTTCCATTTACACTTTTTACATATATTTTCCCATAATAGGAATTTCCACCTTCTGTTATTTTTATTAAATAAAGTCTATTCATTATAACATCTAATTCGGCTGTACCATATCCATTCTCAGGTGGCACTACTATATCAGTTAAAGAATTTCCAGATACACGCATCATACTTCCATTATCAACATTTTGAAAGACTAATTTACCCCCATTTATATTTAGAATAGCTAAATTTCTTCCTGTACCCTTTATTGTTGTATTTGGAGTTATATTTTGATTTAGAACTTCTGGTCTAGGCGTGCCCATTTGTACAAAATTATCATAATAATAATAACTTTCTAATTGAGGTGTTATTTGATATGCCCCAACCCAAACATAAATAGGTATTCCATTATTTAAATCATTTTCTTTCAATGTATATATATCTGTACTATTTGTTGAATAGTAACTTCCTACTTTTATATTAAAAACATATTTTTTTATTGTATCTGAAGTTTTTTCCACCATTGTAGGCAATACTTTTTGCTGATTATATAATCTATATTTTCTAGGATCAGTTTTATCACCAAAATATATATTATATCCGCTAAAAGATGGTTCATTATTTTGGGCCTGAAATTCTACAGTTAATTCATTATTTCCAGGTGTAATTTTAGTTATATAAGGTTGATTTAATTCTAATGTTACGCCTGTAACATCTGGAAGTCCGCATGAAATCGATGACAATATAATAATTATACTAAGAATTACTTTTAATACTTTCATTTCTAATAATTATACATAATAAATAAAATGATATCAATATTATTTATTCGTACTTCCAAATCCGCCTTCACCTCTTTTAGTTTCAGAAAGAAAATCTACTTCTTCAAAATAAGCTTTTTCAACTTTAGAGAAAACCATTTGAGCTATTCTATCTCCATTATTGATTGTAAAAGGAGTATCTGTTAAAGAAGCTAATATAATTTTTAATTCACCCCTATAATCGCTATCTATTGTTGCTGGTGAGTTTAAACAGAATATTCCATTTTTTAATGCTAATGAACTCCTGCTTCTAATCTGAGCTTCATACCCTTCAGGCATTTCAATGAAAATACCTGTTGGTACTAAAACTATATCATTTTTATTTAAAGTAATTGAATTTTCTAAATTAGCATGTAAATCTAATCCTGATGATCCTTCAGTTTGATATTTAGGCAATGGATTATTAGATTTATTAATAATTTTTATTTTTAGCATTATTCACTCCAAAAATTTTAGAATATCATATTATTATCTGAATAAAAAAGCAAGTATCATTATGATAATAAGAGCTGTAATACCTTGTACAAAAGTAGCTAAAGTTCTAGCTTTATATGCATCTTTTATTTTTAGTCCTGATAATTCAACAACTATCCAGAAATAGCTGTCATTAGCATGTGATGCTATCATAGAACCAGCACCTATAGCCATTAAAACCAATACTTGAGATATAGGCGTTGTAAATCCTAAAGTATTTAGTAAAGGAGCAAAAATAGTTGCTACAGTAACTACCGCTATTGTAGATGAACCTAATATTATTTTTAATGCTGATGCTATAATGAAAGGTAATATTAATCCCATATTTAATGAAGCAAATATATGACCTAATTCAGGTATAACTTTAGCTAATTCTGTAGATTTCAAAACCTCAGCAAATGCACCACTTGCTCCTACTATAGCTAATATACTTCCTGAAGATCTTATACCATCTCCTATCCACATTGATATTTCTTCTTTATTAAATTTATGTGTTAATAAAAGAGAAAATAAAAAACCTATAAACAATGCCATAGAAGGCTCACCCAAAAATATAAATATGTTTTTTATTATTCCGCTTCCCAATCTAAATGAATCAAATCTTACAATAGTTCCAATTGCCATCAATATTATTGGTACAAATATAGGTGCTAAAGCTTTCCAAGCAGAAGGAAGTCCTCCAATATCGCTTATTAAAGTTTCATATATTATGGGACACTTATCTGGATCATTTTGTTTGTGTATATATTTTGAAATGAAAATACCATATATAGCTCCTACTAAAGATGTAGGAATTGCCACTATTAAACCAATCATTATTACTGTTAATAAATGAGCTTCAAGTCCAAATAAGTTTACAACTGCAGCAGGTCCTGGAGTTGGAGGTATTAAAGCATGCGAAGCATAAAGTCCCGTAGATAAGGCTACAGATAAAGCTACTGGAGAAGCACCGCTTTTTTTGGCAACTGCTTTTCTTAAAGGAGTAAGTATTAAGTAGCCAGAATCACAAAATACAGGTATAGATACAATGAAACCTAATATATTCATCGCTAATGCAGGATGAGATTTGCCTACTATTCTTAATACAATTTCACCCAATTTCAATGCAGCTCCAGACATTTCTAGTATATTACCTATTATACTTCCTAGAACTATTATTATACCTACACTTGCTAATGCATTTCCAAAACCTTTACCTATCAGAGCAGATATATCAGTTATATAATTTGTATCATCATTGGATGGTATATGAAGCGTAAAAGCCAAAAATATAGCTACTAATAGCATTGCTATAAACGGATGAACTTTAAATTTAATAGTTAAAATCATGACGACAATAATTGATATCGTCAGCATAGCTATTACAAAATAACTAATCATTAAATACCCTTTTTATATGATTTATTTAATAATCAATTTGAAATATTAATCATCTTCTGGAACTTCAGCATGTATATATCCTTCTTCAAAGAAGTCTATAAGCTCTTTTTCAGCTTGTTTTGCTGCTTCTTCCATTCCATCTTCATATTCTATTTCTAAAATAAGATTTGCACCTTGAAATGCTCCAAGCCCCATTATATTGAATACACTTTTAGCATCTGCTCTTACTCCATTATATAGTAAAAATATACCTATATTTGAATAATTACTTTTACTAGAAATTTGTGAAAGTATTCCTGCTGGTCTTAAATGCATACCATTTTTGCTTTTGATTGTAACTACATTTGTTAATGTCATTGAATATCCTGAGAATTTATTATATACATATTATAGTATATTTATTTATAATTTTCAAGATTATTTTATATAGTAAATCTATTATTAGTAATTAAAAAATATATATCAAATTTATTTACATACTCCGCCCCTGTATACTTTATATTTTTTACAAAAAAGCAATATGATCATGTTTTTTTATTTACAATTAAAAATGTAACCCCACCCTAGTTTTTATTAAATTGCTAATCGTCTTAATGCACGGTTAGCTTATTATTATCTTATAAAAAAGGTAAATGGGATTATAAATTCATAGCTTCAATAAAGTTTTAATTTATTATTTTTTAATTAATTTTAAATATATCCCTTTTTCTTCTTTCGTAGCAATACCACAGACTCTTCTTTTGATGCAAAAGAAGTGGTGTTTGGAGCAAAGACATGCTAATATTTTAATTAAAAAATAAAAGATATTGTATAATTTCGCTATCTTTTTTAATATCATTTATTAATTAATATTTAATATCAATAAACTCTTTTTTTATATAGAATTTATGTTATAATATTTTAACTTTTTTGCTGAGGGTACATTAATGGCTAATAATTCTATAGAAATCAGAGGTGCTAAAGAACATAACCTTAAAAATATATCGCTTTCAATACCACATAAAACTCTAACTACTTTAACAGGAGTATCAGGCAGCGGAAAAAGCTCTCTTGCATTCGATACTATTTTTAAAGAGGGACAGAGAAGATATTTAGAATCATTGTCAGCCTATGCAAGACAGTTTTTGGGCGTAATGGCTAAGGCTGATGTTGAACATATAGAAGGACTATCCCCTACTATTTCTATAGACCAAAAAAGCGTAAATAAAAATCCACGTTCTACTGTAGGTACAGTTACAGAAATCTATGACTTTTTTAGACTTCTTTTTGCAAGACTCGGAGTACCTTACTGTTCTAAATGTGGACATAAAATTTCTAAACAGAGTGAAGACCAAATTGCACAAAGTGTTTTAAGAGAATTTTCTGAAAAAAGAATTCTTGTTCTTGCACCTATTGTAAGAGATAGAAAGGGAGAGTATAGAAAAGAAATTGAGGAAGTAAAACTCGCAGGTTATCCAAGAATAAGAATAGATAATATAGTTTATAAATTTGATGAAGATGAAATACCTGAACTTAAAAGATATGAGAAGCATACTCTGGAAATAGTTATAGATAGAATAAAAGTTGAAGATAAATATTTATCAAGAATAACTGATGATATAGAAAGAGCCATAAGAATAACAAAAGGTTTGGTAGCCTTTTATGAAGAGTATGAAAAAAGTGAAGAAGCTTTGGAAGTAAATACTGAATCAGAGAATACAGAAGAAGATACAAAAGCAAAAAAGAAAAAAATAAAAATGAGTAAGCAGTTTGAGATAGATAAATATTATAAACTCTATACTACTGAAAGATCATGTGCTAATTGCGGACACTCCATTGCAGAGATTGAGCCTAATTTATTTTCATTCAATAATCCTATGGGAGCATGTACCGTATGCGGGGGGCTTGGAGTTGAGCATGTATTTACTGAAAAGCATATTGTAAAAGATGAAAATTTAAATGTTTATGAGGGTGCTTTATCATGTTTCGTTGAGGATCATATTGGTTTCGATGCTGAATATGGTGTTGATGAATTGGAGATAATTGCAAAAAATTATAAAATAGATTTAAAAAAGCCTTGGAAAGATCTCACTAAAACAGAAAAAAAATATTTATTATATGGTACTGATAAAGAGATAAAATGGAGAAAGAGATTTTGGTATCATAGTAAAATGGTTGAGGAAAGAGTGCCGGGCATTTTAGACAGATTAAAATATGATTATGAAACTTATAAAAATAGTTATTATGCTAATTTTATGGACGAAGAAGAATGCCCTAAATGTAAAGGCAAGAGAATAAATGAAGATGCATTGGCTGTGAAATTTAATGGAAAAACTATAGCTGATTTTTCTTTAATGACTATAGAAGATTTATATAATTATTTCACTAAATTAAAATTAAAGCCTGATGAAGAAGTAATAGGTGCTCCTATAGTAAAAGAAATTATTTATAGACTTACTTTTTTGGTGAAGGTAGGATTAACTTATCTTACAATAGCACGCTCTTCCCCTACACTTTCAGGAGGCGAATCTCAAAGGATAAGATTAGCATCGCAAATTGGAAGCGGACTTGAAGGAGTGCTTTATGTTCTTGATGAACCTTCGATAGGTTTGCATCAATCAGATAATAAAAAATTAATTGAGTCATTAAAGGCATTAAGAGATAAAAATAATACTGTTATAGTTGTAGAGCATGATAAAGAAACTATGGAGGAATCGGATTATTTAATTGATATAGGTCCGAATGCAGGAGTAAATGGAGGTGATGTTGTAGGTATCGGAGATTATGAAGAGTTTTTGAAATCAGACAGATCCTACACTGCTAAATATTTACGGGGCGATGATGATATAGAGATACCAAAAGAAAGAAGAGAAGGAAACGGAAAATTTTTAAAAGTAATAGGTGCTAATCAATTTAACCTTAAAAATATAGATGTTGAATTTCCTTTAGGTTTATTCATAGTAGTTACAGGGCTTTCAGGAAGTGGTAAATCTACTTTGATAGAAAATATTTTAATGCGTGCTTTGCATAATCATTTTTATGGAAAAACTTTAGCAGCAGGAAGCCATGAAAAAATAGAAGGACTTGAAAATATTGATAAGGTTATAGAGGTTGATCAGTCGCCTATAGGGAGAACACCAAGAAGTAATCCTGCAACTTATACAAAGGTTTTATCGCCTATAAGAGATTTATTTGCTGCTACCAAACTCGCAAAAATGAGAGGATATGATAAAGGCAGATTTTCATTCAATGTAAAAACGGGAAGATGTCCTACATGCGAAGGTGCAGGAGTTATTGAATTAGAAATGCAGTTTCTTTCTAATGTATTAGTACCTTGTGAGGAATGCGGAGGAAAAAGATTTAATGCAGAAACTCTTGATGTAAAATATAGAGATAAAACTATATATGATGTTCTTGAAATGAGTGTATCTGAAGCAATCGAATTTTTTGATGGTATAACTTCTATCACAAGAATTTTAAAGATAATGGAAGATATAGGACTTGGTTATATAAAATTGGGACAGCCTTCTACTACCCTATCAGGAGGAGAGGCTCAAAGAATAAAATTAGCAAGCGAACTTCATAAAATATCTACAGGAAATACTTTATATATATTGGATGAACCTACTACAGGACTTCATTTTGAGGATATCAAGAAATTATTAAAGGCATTGGACGGACTTGTTTCTAAAGGAAATACTGTTTTAGTTGTAGAGCATAATTTAGATGTTATTAAATGTGCTGATTATATTATAGATATGGGACCCTTAAGCGGTGATAAAGGAGGAAGAGTTATTGCTGAAGGTAAACCCGAAGATATTATAAAGGTGAAAGAATCTCTTACAGCAAAAGAATTAAAAGAAATTTTTAAGCCTTCAAAAAAGAAAAAAAAGATTATACAAAAAGAAGAAATCAAAAAAGAAGAAAATACATCCCTTATTATAAAAGGAGCCAATAAACATAATTTAAAAAATATAACTATTACACTTCCTAAAAATAAAATCAATGTTATTACTGGAGTATCAGGAAGCGGAAAAACTTCTCTTGCATTTGATACTATATTTAAAGAAGGACAAAGAAGATTTGTTGAATCTTTATCAACTTATGCAAGAAGATTTTTAGGGAGATTTGAAGATGCTAATGTTGAAAAAATAGAAGGATTAGCACCAGCCATTGCAATAGATCAAAAGAATGTTAGTAGAAATCCTCGTTCTACTGTTGCAACTGTTACAGAGATTTATGACTATTTCAGACTAATTTTTGCAAGGGTTGCTAAGCCTCATTGTCCACATTGTCATGATAAAGATACTTTAAAAGCTGAAACTCCTTCTATACTTGCAACTGAAATTACTGAAAGTATGGAGTTGTATAAACTTGTTATAATTTCTCCTTTGTATCATAGTTCATTCAATCATAGATTCACATTCAATGATAATGATGCTAAAGATATAAAAAAGATTATAGAAAAAACAAGAGAAGCTGGATATATGAGAATGCAGATTAATAACAATGATTATGTTATAGATGATATTACAGAAGAAGATATTGATGCATTATCAAAAGAAGAAATATATTCTGTTGGTATAGTAATTGACAGAATAGTTGTAGGTAAAGATAAAAGAGCTAGAATTGCTGATGCTATTGATAGGGCTATGGATTTATCAAACGGAGTTGTGCATATAAAAGCTTCACATGGCATAATAGTAAAAGATAGTTTCCATACAAAATTTCCAGCTTGTCTTCTTCATGGAATTTTATTTGATTTTGAAGTTACTCCAAGACATTTTTCATTCAATTCGCATTGGGGCTATTGTGAAGAATGTAAAGGACTTGGAAGCAAACCTACATTCAGTATAGATTTAGCTGTAAAAGATGTTACAAAACCTTTATTTGACGGTGCTTTGGATACTGCTATACATAATATGTTTTCTACTCCGGGAAAATATTATACAGATTCTTTAATGAGATTTTTGAGAAGAAACTCAGTAACAAAAAAAGATTTATATCAAACTCCTTTCAATGAACTTGATAAAAAAATAATTGATACATTCTTCTTTGGAGGCGATTATTCTGTAGGAAATGTTATTACCGCATGGCATTCTAATAATGATGTTACAAGCGATGATTATTCTGAATGGAAGGATAAATCACTTGGTAAATTTTTTATTGATAGGGAATGCAATTCTTGTAATGGAGAAAGATTAAATGAAACAATAAGAGCATATACTATACAAGGTAAAAATATAAGTCAGGTATGTGCCATGACAGTTGAGGAAGCTATTAATTTCTTTGATGAACTTCCTAATCTTTTAAGCGACAGAGAGAATACTATATCAAAAGAAGCTGTAAAAGAAATTAAAACAAGATTAAGTTTCTTGGATAAAGTAGGACTAGGATATTTATTTTTAAGCAGGAAATATTCTACGCTTTCAGGAGGAGAGGCTCAAAGAATAAGGCTAGCAAGTCAGCTTGGCTCAAAACTTACAGGAGTGCTTTATGTATTAGATGAGCCTACAGTGGGACTTCATCCAAGAGATACTAATCATTTGCTTGACACATTAAAAGAATTGAGAGATTTAAAAAATACTCTTGTTATAGTAGAGCATGACAGAGATACTATGAAAGCTGCTGATAATATTATAGATATGGGACCTTATGCGGGTGCTTTTGGAGGAGAGGTAATTTTTTATGGCAAATATGATGATATATTAAATTCTCCAAATTCTCTTACAGGAAATTATTTAAGCGAGAAGAAAAAAGTATTTGAAAAAACTATCGTAAGAAATGAAGAAACTGAATGCATAAAATTAAAGCAAGTTGCAACAAACAATTTAAAAAATATTGATGTTGATATACCATTAAAAAAGATAGTAGTTGTTACTGGAGTATCAGGAAGCGGTAAATCATCTTTAATAATAGACACACTCTACCCTGCTCTAAAAAAACGCAGATTAAATCAATATTCAAAATTTGAAAGTGCTGAAATACCAAGCATAGTTTCTGATACAATATTGGTTGATCAAATTTCTATAGTAGGCTCTATAAGAAGTACATTAGTAAGCTATAGTAAAGTGTTCGATAAAATAAGAAATATATTTGCAAAGACTCCTACAGCAAAAGCAAAAGCATTCGCACCGGGCAGATTCTCATATAATGGAAAAGAAGGAAGATGCAATATATGCGAAGGTAAAGGCATAAGAAAAATTGCTATGCACTTTTTATCTGATATGGAAATAGTTTGCGAGGCTTGCGGAGGTAAAAGATATAATGATGAAACTTTATCTGTAAGATTCAAATCTTTAAATATAGCTGAAGTATTAGAATTAACAGTTGATGAGGCAATAGAGTTTTTTGACTTTGATAAATCAATTATAAAAACTTTATCAATAATGAGCGAGGTTGGGCTTGGTTATATAAAACTTTCTCAAAGGCTTGATACTTTCTCAGGTGGCGAATTACAGCGTCTTAAACTTGCAACTGAGTTGGCAAAAAAACAAGGCGA